>NZ_JBHXQO010000007.1:0-13286 GCF_042717135.1 Streptomyces sp. NPDC058620 | reverse complement strand
CACCCACCCCCCCCCCCCCCCCCGCCGCACCTCGTGCCAAACGGGCCCCTGTCGATGTCACACGTCTCGCGTAGGCTCGGAACAGTCAGAACCGCAACCGCGGACACCACCGGGGGAGGGGGCCCACAGTGCTCATCGACACCTATGGCCGGGTCGCCACCGACCTGCGTGTATCGCTGACGGACAAGTGCAATCTGCGATGCACCTACTGCATGCCCGAAGAGGGCCTGCAGTGGCTCTCCAAGAAGGAACTGCTCAGCGACGACGAGATCGTCAGGCTCATCCGGATCGCCGTCACCGGCCTCGGGATCACGGAGGTCCGCTTCACCGGGGGCGAGCCCCTGCTCCGCCCCGGCCTCGTCTCCATCGTGGAACAGTGCGCCGCCCTGGAGCCCCGCCCCAGAATGTCGCTCACGACCAACGGCATCGGGCTCAAGCGCACCGCCGCCGCCCTCAAGGCGGCCGGCCTGGACCGGGTCAACGTCTCCCTGGACACCCTGCGGCCCGACGTCTTCAAGACCCTCACCCGCCGTGACCGCCACCAGGACGTGCTCGACGGACTCGAAGCGGCCCACGACTCCGGCCTCACCCCCGTCAAGGTCAACACCGTCCTGATGCCCGGCCTCAACGACGACGAGGCACCGGAGCTGCTGGCCTGGGCCGTGGCCCACGACTACGAGCTCCGCTTCATCGAGCAGATGCCCCTCGACGCCCAGCACGGCTGGAAGCGGGACGGAATGATCACAGCCGGTGACATCCTCACCTCGCTACGCACCCGCTTCACGCTCACCGCCGAGGGCGAGGACGCGCGCGGCTCCGCACCGGCCGAGCGCTGGACCGTGGACGGCGGACCGCACCGCGTGGGGGTCATCGCCTCCGTAACCCGGCCGTTCTGCCAGGCATGCGACCGCACCCGGCTCACCGCCGACGGTCAGGTCCGCACCTGCCTCTTCGCCCGCGAAGAGACGGACCTGCGTGGCGCGTTGCGCTCGGCGGCACCCGACGAGGAGATCGCCAGGATCTGGAAGCTCGCGATGTGGGGCAAGAAGGCAGGCTCCGGACTGGACGACCCGTCCTTCCTCCAGCCCGACCGCCCGATGTCAGCGATCGGCGGCTGAGGACTCCCACTCCGCGAGGGTCACGACATCCTTCAGGAATCCGCGGACGTCGAGGAACGACGACAGGTGCTCCCTGTGCTCGTCGCAGGCCAGCCAGGTCTTGCGGCGCTCGGGGGTGTGCAGCTTCGGATTGTTCCAGGCGAGCACCCACACCGCGGCGTCGCGACAGCCCTTGGCGGAACAGATCGGCGAAGGGGCGGCACTCTCGGAGTGGGTCTCGAAAATGTTCACGGGCTCAACCCTAGGCCAGCTGTTCCAGCAGCCGACCGACGCATCCCCGCCGGAGAAAAGGCGACGCCGAGCAGCCACGGGGGGAGCTGCCCGGCGTCGGTCCGTCGCTCCGACGGGGGATGCGGAGCGCGTCTGAAGTATGCCACGGGGACCGGGGTGCGGTGCACCGGAACCTCATGATTGATCTGCGCTGTTCCTGCGCTTCCGGGAGGCCCTGGGATCAGCCCTGCGCATGCGGGGGCGGGTCCTCTCCGGCCGGTCCCGCTTCCCTGTCTGCCTCCGTCGCGCCCTCAGTCGGAGCCGCATCCAGAGCGGGCCGCGTCGGTGCGGGAACGAAGGTCGAAGGCAGTGAAGTCGCGTTCTCCCGGCCCCCGTTGGCGATGACGACCGCCACATAGGGAAGGAGGACACCCAGGGCCAGCGCCACGATGGCCACATGCCTCTCGACGTTCCACAGCACTGCCGACAGCACCACCGCGAGGGTCCGCACGGACATCGAGATCACATAGCGCCGCTGCCTGCCCCGTACGTCTTCGGCGAGGCCCTGCCGCGCACCTGTGATACGGAAGACCTCCGCGCTGTTGTGCTTCCGCGTCATGTTCCACCACCAGATCGCTGCGCCGGACACTCCCGGACCGGGTCCATTCCACGGTACGCCGGGGACGCGGCGTGTTCGAGGCCGGGGGGCCGTCCGTACGAGCGGAACCGCTCCGGTGCCCCACGTACGGACCCCTCCCGCATGCGCCCTGCCCGCGACGGCCCGAGACTGGCCGGACGTGCGCAGACTGCGCCGCACGAGGAGGCGAAATGAGCTGGTTGTGGGCAATCATCGTGGGCCTGGTGCTCGGTCTGATCGCCAGAGCGATCCTGCCGGGCAAGCAGGACATCCCGCTCTGGCTGACGATCGTGTTCGGCATCATCGGCAGCGTCCTCGGCAATGCTGTCGCGACCTGGATCGGTGTCAATGACACCAAGGGCATCGACTGGACGCGTCACGTGCTGCAGCTGATCGGTGCCGTGGTGGTCGTCGGTGTGGGAGACATGCTGTGGGCCTCGGTCCGTGGCCGCGGCAAACGGAGAACCTGACCGTTTCACCGGCGCAGCACGAGCCAGCGCCCGTGCAGCAGCTCCTCCTGGGCCGGAGCGCTCTCGCCGTCCGCGACCTTCACGTTGTTCACGTAGGCCCCGCCCTCCTTCACCGTCCGGCGGGCACCCGACTTGCTCGGTGCCAGACCGGCCTCGACCAGCAGGTCGACCAGCGGGCCGAGCTCGGTGACCCGCGCGTGGGGCACCTCGGAGAGCGCGGCGCTCAGCGTCGCCTCGTCCAGTTCGGCCAGGTCGCCCTGACCGAAGAGGGCCTTCGACGCGGCGATGACCGCGGCGCACTGCTCGCCGCCGTGCACCAGCGTGGTCAGCTCCTCGGCCAGTGAACGCTGCGCCGAACGGGCCTGCGGACGCTCCTCGGTCAGCTTCTCCAGCTCTTCGAGCTCCTCGCGGCTCTTGAAGCTGAGGATGCGCATGTACCGCGAGATGTCCCGGTCGTCCGCGTTCAGCCAGAACTGGTAGAACGCGTACGGCGTCGTCATCTCGGCGTCGAGCCAGACGGCGCCGCTCTCGGACTTGCCGAACTTCGTCCCGTCCGCCTTCACCATCAGCGGCGTCGCCAGCGCGTGCACCGCGGCACCCGGCTCCAGGCGGTGGATCAGGTCGAGACCCGCCGTGAGGTTGCCCCACTGGTCGCTGCCGCCCTGCTGCAAGGTGCAGCCGTAGCGCCGGTACAGCTCCAGGAAGTCCATGCTCTGGAGCAGCTGGTAGCTGAACTCGGTGTAGCTGATGCCCTCGTCGGACTCCAGTCGCCGGGCGATGGAGTCCTTCGTGAGCATCTTGTTGACCCGGAAGTGCTTGCCGATGTCCCGCAGGAACTCGATCGCGGACATGCCCGCGGTCCAGTCCAGGTTGTTCACCATGACCGCCGCGTTGTCGCCCTCGAAGGAGAGGAACGGCTCGATCTGGGACCGCAGCCGCGACACCCAGGCGGCGACCGTCTCCGGGTCGTTCAGGGTGCGCTCGGCGGTCGGGCGCGGGTCACCGATCTGGCCCGTGGCCCCGCCCACCAGGGCGAGCGGCCGGAGCCCGGCCTGCTGGAGCCGGCGCATGGTGAGGACCTGCACCAGATGTCCGACGTGGAGACTGGCCGCGGTGGGGTCGTAGCCGCAATAGAACGTGACCGGACCGTCCGCGAGAGCCTTGCGCAGGGCGTCCTCGTCAGTGGACTGGGCGAACAGCCCGCGCCACTTCAGCTCGTCGACGATGTCCGTCACGGTTCCGTGTCTCCTCTACTCGTGTCGATGGGCACCGGTCAGTCTAGGGCGGTCACACGCCGAGACTGACCGAACTCATATTGAAATCGGGAATCCGCAGCGCCGGCATGGCGGCCCGGGTGAACCAGTCGCCCCACTCCCGCGGCAGCGTCTTCTCCGTACGGCCCGCTTCCGTGGCCCGCGACAGCAGATCGACGGGCGACTCGTTGAACCGGAAGTTGTTCACCTCACCGACGACCTCGCCGTCCTCGACGAGATACACCCCGTCGCGGGTCAGCCCGGTCAGCAGCAGCGTCGCCGGATCGACCTCCCGGATGTACCACATGCAGGTCAGCAGCAGGGCGCGGCCGCTCGTCGCGGCGACCATCTCCTCCAGGGACCTCTCACCACCGGCGTCGAGCACCAGGTTGTCGATGGCCGGGGCGACGGGCAGGCCCGTGAGGCCCGCCGAGTGCCGCGTCGTGGTCAGGTGCTCCAGCCTGCCGTCCTTCACCCAGTCCGTCGGCGCGAGCGGCAGACCGTTGTCGAAGACGGAACCGCCGTCCCCGGAGGTATGGGCGATCACGAACGGCGCGGACTCGAGGCCCGGTGCGTGCGGGTCGCTGCGCAGGTTCAGCGGCAGCCCGGAAAGCGTCTCGCCGATCCGCGTACCCCCGCCCGGCTTGGAGAAGACCGTCCGGCCCTCGGCGGCGTCCCGGCCGGTCGCCGACCACAGCTGGTAGATCAGCAGATCGGCCACGGCCGTCGGCGGCAGCAGCGTCTCGTAGCGCCCTGCGGGCAGTTCGATACGGCGCTCCGCCCAGCGGAGCCGCTGCGCGAGCTCCGCGTCCAGCGCCGCCGGGTCGACATCCTTGAAGTCCCGGGTGGAGCGGCCCGCCCAGGCCGAACGCGAGCGGTCGGGCGACTTGGCGTTCAGCTCCAGCGTGCCGTTCGGCTGGTCGTGACGCAGCCGCAGCCCCGTCGACGTACCGACGTAGGTCGAGGTCATCTCGTGGTTGGCGAAGCCGTACAGCTCACGGCCCCCGGCCCTGGCGCGGGCGAAGGCGTCCCCGAGCGACGGGGCGAAGCCGGCGAACACATCGGCGCCCGTCTCGGCGGGCGCTTCCGTGAAGTCGGGGGAGGCCGGTACCCCGGAGACCAGCGGCTGGGCGTCCTCGGCCGGACCGGCCCCCCGTGCGGCGGCCTCGGCGGCGCGGACGAGCGGTTCCAGGTCGTCGGCGGTGACGGCCGAGCGGGACACCACGCCGGAGGCCGTCCCCTGGGCGCCGTCGACCGTGGCGATGACGGTGAGCGTCCGCCCCCGGGTCACCCCGTTCGTGGTGAGCGCGTTGCCGGCCCAGCGCAGATTGGCGGAGGAGTTCTCGTCGGCGATGACGACGCACCCGTCGGCGGTGGACAGCCCGAGGGCACGCTCGACGATCTCGTACGGCTTGCTGACCCGGCTCATCGTCCGGCCTCCTGCGTGGTGTTGAGGATGTTCACGCCTCGGAAAAGGGCGGAGGGGCAGCCGTGCGAGACGGCGGCGACCTGGCCCGGCTGGGCCTTGCCGCAGTTGAAGGCGCCGCCCAGGACGTACGTCTGCGGGCCGCCGACCTTCTCCATCGAGCCCCAGAAGTCGGTCGTCGTCGCCTGGTAGGCGACATCGCGGAGCTGACCGGCCAGCCTGCCGTTCTCGATCCGGAAGAATCGCTGCCCGGTGAACTGGAAGTTGTAGCGCTGCATGTCGATCGACCACGACCGGTCGCCGACCACATAGATCCCGCGCTCCACCCCGCCGATCAGATCCTCCGTGGACAGCCCGCCGGGATCGGGTGCCAGCGACACGTTCGCCATGCGCTGTACGGGAACATGGCCAGGTGAGTCCGCGTACGCGCACCCGTTGGACCGGCCCAGGCCCGTCAGCTTCGCGATGCGGCGGTCCAGCTGGTAGCCGACCAGCGTGCCGTCCTTCACCAGGTCCCACGACTGCGCCTCGACGCCCTCGTCGTCGTACCCGATGGTCGCGAGCCCGTGCTCGGCGGTGCGGTCCCCCGTCACGTTCATGACGGGGGAGCCGTACGTCAGCTTGCCCAGCTGGTCGAAGGTGGCGAACGACGTCCCCGCGTACGCCGCCTCGTACCCGAGCGCCCGGTCGAGCTCGGTGGCGTGGCCGATCGACTCGTGGATGGTCAGCCAGAGATTGGACGGGTCCACGACCAGGTCGTACGCCCCCGCCTCGACGCTCGGCGCCCGCATCTTCTCGGCGAGCAGCCCCGGGATCTGCTCCAGCTCGGCGTCCCAGTCCCAGCCCGTGCCCGTCAGGTACTCCCAGCCGCGCCCGACCGGCGGCGCGATGGTCCGCATCGAGTCGAACTCACCGGTCGTCCCGTCCACGGCCACCGCCGTGAACTGCGGATGCAGCCGCACCCGCTGCTGCGTGGTGATTGTGCCCGCGGTGTCCGCGTAGAACTTGTTCTCGTGGACGGTCATCAGCGAGGCGTCCACGTGCGCGACGCCCTCGGCCCCCAGGAGCCTGCTGCTCCACTCGGCGAGCAGCCCCGTCTTCTCCTCGTCCGGTACGGAGAAGGGGTCGGTCTCGTACGCCGAGACCCAGGTCCGCTCACCGTGCGAGGGCTCGTCGGCCAGCTCCACCCGCTCGTCCGAGCCGGCCGACGCGATCACCTTCGCCGACAGCTTGGCCATGGCCACGGCCTGCGAGGCCACCTTCGCCGCGGCGTCCATCGTCAGATCCACCCCGGACGCGAACCCCCAGGCCCCGCCGTGCACGACGCGGACCGCGTACCCCAGGTCGGTGCTGTCCGACGAACCGGACGGCCGGGCGTCACGGAGCCGCCAGCCGGCGCTCCGTACCCGCTCGAACCGGAAGTCCGCGTGCACCGCGCCGAGCGCACGGGCGCGTGCGAGCGCCGCGTCGGCGAGGGCACGCAGCGGCAGCGCCAGGAATGACTGATCTACCTCGTGGGCCACGTGGGCCTCCCCTTCTCCACCTCTGCAATGTCTTGGCAGTGAATCATGTGCACGCAGACCGCCGAGGGCCCTGGCTCGATCCTGTCCTCGGCAGCAGTTGCCGGGTACGGAAAGGCCAGGACTGTCCCATCGCCCCCGGCTAGGCTCCAAGACTGATCACTATCTCGGCGTATCGGGCGCCGTGGGCAGGGGAATAGCAGAGGACATCAACGCGTCCGGCCCGAACCTCCGCTCCGTACGTGAGCTGACGGTCAAGGCCCGTGGAGGTGTACGCCGCAGCCTTCGGGATTGCGGTCAATGTCCATGACCCGGACCCCCGCGCCGTGCCGCGCCGTCGCGGCATTGCGCTGGATGACGCGGAGGCCGAGGCGGGCCGTGGCCTCGCGCTGCTGGATCTGCTCGCGCCGGGCTGGCACATGGTCCGGTCGTCGATCGGCAAAGAGATCCGCTGCCGGATTCCCTGCCCGGCCGGATGGGCCTCGCCATGCTCCGCCTGCTCAAGGGCTGAGCCCGCGGGGCCCCGGGCCGCAGTACAGTGAAGAAGTATTACGTGTCGCATCAGCTACGAGATACGTCTGGGAGGGCGAGATGCTGCTCAACAGCAAGGGCCAGGTCACCATCCCCGCCACGTTGCGTGCCAAGTACCACCTTCGCGAGGGCGACCGGGTGGATGTCATAGAGGTGGACGGAGTTCTCCAGATCGTGCGCGTGGGCGATGGGGAAACGCCAGGGGAGCGCCTGGTCCGGCGGATGCGGGACAGCAGGGTCAGTCAGGACGTGGAAGGCATGTCCACCGACGAGATCATGGAGATGCTGCGTGGCGAGTGAGCCTGCCCGGCCACGACTCGTCCGGGACGGCGCACCCCCGGCCGTGCTCGTCGATTCGTGCGTCATCCTCGACGTCGTTACCGGTGATCCCCGATGGTGCGAGTGGTCCGCCGGCAAGATCGCTGAGGCCAGGGATGAAAGAGCCCTGGTCATCAACCCGGTGATCTACTCGGAGATCTCTGTCGGCTACGACTCGGTCGAGTTGCTGGACGGCATGCTCGGCTCGGACTACGAACGTCATCCGCTGCCCTGGACCGCCGGCTTCCTGGCCGGCAAGGCGTTCAAGCGGTATCGCGCGAACGGCGGGCAGAAGCGTTCTCCGCTGCCCGATTTCTACATCGGGGCACACGCGGCGGTCGCCGGATATCGTCTGCTCACCCGTGACGCGGCGCGGTACCGCACGTATTTTCCCCGCCTCGAAGTGATCGCGCCGGACTGACCGGGGCGCTTCAGCCGGGCGGCGACTGTAGGAATCCCACAGAGGCCGCCCGGCGGCGCTGTCAGAGGGCGATTCTCCGTACGCGGCACGGTACCGATAGGTTTTCGATGTACCAGACCGCCAAGGAAAGGGTGATCCGTTGAGCCGCTCGGTTCTCGTCACCGGAGGAAACCGGGGCATCGGCCTCGCCATCGCCCGCGCTTTCGCCGACAACGGCGACAAGGTCGCGATCACCTACCGCTCCGGCGAGCCGCCGAAGGAACTCACCGAGGCGGGCTGCCTGGCCGTCCGTTGCGACATCACGGACACCGAGCAGGTGGAGCAGGCCTACAAGGAGATCGAGGAGAAGCACGGTCCCGTCGAGGTGCTGGTCGCCAACGCCGGTATCACCAAGGACCAGTTGCTGATGCGCATGTCCGAGGACGACTTCACGTCGGTACTCGACACCAACCTCACCGGCACCTTCCGGGTCGTCAAGCGCGCCAACCGCGGCATGCTGCGCGCCAAGAAGGGCCGCGTCGTCCTGATCTCCTCCGTCGTGGGCCTCCTCGGCTCGGCGGGACAGGCGAACTACGCCGCTTCCAAGGCGGGCCTTGTCGGCTTCGCCCGGTCGCTGGCCCGCGAGCTCGGCTCGCGGAACATCACTTTCAACGTCGTCGCGCCCGGGTTTGTCGACACCGACATGACCCAGGCGCTCACCGAGGAGCAGCGCAAGGGCATCGTCGCCCAGGTGCCGCTCGGCCGCTACGCGCAGCCCGGGGAGATCGCCGCAGCCGTGCGCTTCCTCGCCTCCGACGACGCGTCGTACATCACTGGAGCCGTCATCCCCGTTGACGGCGGATTGGGCATGGGTCACTGATCACCATGAGCGGAATTCTCGACGGCAAGCGCATCCTCATCACGGGTGTGCTGATGGAGTCGTCCATCGCTTTCCACACCGCCAAGGTGGCCCAGGAGCAGGGCGCCGAGGTCATCCTGACCGCCTTCCCCCGGCCCACGCTGACCGAGCGCATCGCCAAGAAGCTGCCCAAGCCGGCGAAGGTCATCGAGCTGGACGTGACCAACGACGAGCACCTGGACCGCCTCGCCGGTCTGGTCCGCGACGAGCTCGGCTCGCTCGACGGCGTCGTGCACTCCATCGGCTTCGCGCCGCAGGACGCGCTCGGCGGCAACTTCCTCAACACCCCGTTCGAGTCGGTCGCCACGGCGATGCACGTCTCGGCGTTCTCGCTGAAGTCGCTCGCCATGGCCTGCAAGCCGCTGATGAGCGAGGGCGGCTCGATCGTCGGACTCACCTTCGACGCGCAGTACGCCTGGCCCCAGTACGACTGGATGGGGCCGGCCAAGGCCGCGCTGGAGGCCACCTCCCGCTACCTCGCCCGTGACCTGGGCAAGGAGGGCCTGCGCTGCAACCTGATCTCGGCCGGGCCGATCGGCTCCATGGCCGCCAAGTCCATCCCGGGCTTCTCGGAGCTCGCGGACGTCTGGAACCACCGCTCCCCGCTGGCATGGGACATGTCCGACCCGGAGCCGGCCGGCCGCGGAGTCGTCGCACTGCTCTCCGACTTCTTCCCGAAGACGACGGGCGAGATCATCCACGTCGACGGTGGCGTGCACATGATGGGTGCCTGACCTCTCGCGGCCCTGCCCTGCGCGTCCGACGGCCGCGTACCGCTTCCCCGGACTTCCCGGCGGCGGTACGCGGCCGTTTCTGCGTCCGGGTGCCGCGGGTCCGCCGCCCCGAGTCGAGAAGATGGTCGATCCACCGCAGAATGTGGTGAACCGGACTGATGGTCAGGCTACGGGGAGGAGACTGCTGTGCGCCCCACACGTCGCCGGACCTCGGCCCTGCTGGCCGTCTCGGCCGCCGTCGCCGGTCTCGTCACCCCGGTCGGCGTGTACGCGGCGAACCGGGCCGGCTCCGGGGCCGCCGCCCCCCTCGCCCCCACCCCGGAGCCCTCGGGCTCGGAATGCCGTACGTCGGTCGAGGGCTCCCGCGTCATCGCGTACTGCCACAACCCGTACCCCTCAGTCGACCTGGTGCGGCTGCACACCGAGTGCAGCCGCTGGTGGGACGTCGACGCGGACGGCAAGGCGGTCGCGGTGGAGCCGGGCCGGACCGTACGGCTCGACGACCGCTGCTGGAAAGAGGTCACCGCGGCCTGGGTCAGCCACCGTCGGGGCTCCTAGCCGGAACGGCGCACCGCTCAGACCCGGTCCACCAGACAGCTCAGCGCATGGCTCGCGGCCTCGGCCGCGGCCGTTTCGGCGTCGCCCGCCCGGATCGCCTCGACCAGCCGTGCGTGGTCCATGTGCTTCTCCGGCCGCAGCTCGGGACCGACGTCGTCGCGGAGGTAGTCGCGCAACAGGTCACCCAGATCCGCGTAGAGCTCCGTCAGCACGTCGTTGTGCGAGGCGGCGACCACGGCCAGATGCAGTGTCGCGTCGGCCGCGACGAACGCCTCGGCGTCCCCCGCCGCCCAGATCTCCTCACGCCGCGCCATGAGCGCGTCGAGCTGCCGCAGATCCCGGTCCGTGCGCCGGACCGCCGCCAGCCGAGCCGCCGACGACTCCAGCGTCGAGCGCAGCTCGGCGACGTGGCGCGGATCGGCGGAGGCGAAGCGCCGGTGCATCACACCGGCCAGCTCGCTCGTGGCGACGACATACGTACCGGAACCCTGCCGGATGTCCAGCAGACCGTTGTGCGCGAGCGCGCGCACCGCTTCACGGACGGTGTTGCGGGCCACCCCCAGCTGTTCGACCAGCTCGGGTTCGGTGGGAATCCGTGAACCCACGGGCCACTCGCTCGAGGTGATCTGATTCCTCAGCTGGGCAATCACCTGATCGGCGAGTGCCGAACGCCGCGGAGACGTCAGCGCCATGGTGCTCCTTGTTCGTGATTGGACAACCAATCATCCCATGATTCTATGATGGGTGTCATGCCCGACGACGAGACACGGACCCTGAGCCCGCATTCAGCACGCCTCGGCCCCCTGCCCGATGCGGCCGCCCCGGGCCCCGCCCCGTGGCTGCTGCGCCTGGTCATGGCCGGACTCGTCCTCGCCGCGCTCAACCTCCGCCCCGCCATCACCAGCCTCGGCGCCCTCCTCGAAGAGGTACGCGACGGGCTGGGCATGAGCGGCAGCGTCGCCGGTGTCCTCACCTCCGTACCACCGCTCTGCTTCGCCCTCTTCGGCATCATGGCGCCCCGGCTCGCCCGCCGCTTCGGGGCCGGCGCGGTCGTCTGCGCCGGCATGGTGGCCATCGCGGCGGGCCTGGCGATCCGCCCCTTCATCGGCGGTACGGCCGGCTTCCTCGCGGCCAGCGCCCTCGCCCTCATGGGCATCGCCGTCAGCAACATCCTGATGCCGGTGATCGTCAAGCGCTGGTTCCCGGGCCGCGTCGGCACCATGACCGGCCTCTACTCCATGGCCCTGGCCCTGGGCACCGCGCTCGCCGCTGCCGTCACCGTGCCCATGACGGACGTGCTCGGCGGCAGTTGGAAGGCCGGACTGGCGATCTGGGGCGTGCTCGCCGCCGCCGCCGTCCTGCCGTGGATCGCTCTCGTACGGGACCGGGGCAACGCACCGGGACAGCCCACCGCGCACCAGCGGAAGGCCCCGGCCCTCCGGATCACCCGCAGCAGGACCGGCTGGGCCCTCGCCTCCTTCTTCGGCCTCCAGGCCACCGCCGCGTACATCACCATGGGGTGGATGCCGCAGATCTTCCGCGACGCCGGGGTCTCGGCGGGCACCGCGGGCGTCCTGCTCGCGGTGACCATGGCGATGGGCGTGCCGCTCGCCTTCGTCATCCCACGCGTCGCCTCCCGCATGCGGAACCAGGGCCCGATCGCCGTCTTCCTGGGCACCTGCGGCCTCATCGGCTACGCGGGCCTCTACCTCGCGCCCGCGGCCGGCGCCTGGGCCTGGGCGCTGCTGCTCGGCATCGCCAACTGCGCCTTCCCGCTCGCGCTCACGATGATCGGCATGCGCTCGCGCACCGGCGCGGGCGTGGTCAGGCTGTCGGCCTTCGCCCAGTCCACCGGCTACCTGATCTCGATCCCCGGCCCGCTGCTCGTCGGGGTGCTCTACCAGCACAGCGGCGGCTGGGGGCTGCCGATCGGCCTGATGGCGGCCCTCATGCTGCCGCAGATGGTGGCGGGCGTACTCGCCGGACGGGACCGGACGATCGAGGACGAGTGCTGAGATGCGAGACTGAAGCCATGTCTCCTGTGCTCGACCCGAACCCCCAGAACGGCCAGAAGAAGCTTCTCCTCGTCTTCGGCGCGATGCTGCTCATCACCGTGATCATCGGCGTGATCGCCTCGATCGCCTCCCCGTGACGGACCTCTGACGCTCCTGACCGCCGCTGACCGTCCTCCGGCCCTGCGGGGGGTGGGGCAGGCCCCACCATCCCCTAGGGGGACAGGGTCAGGGTGAAGTGGGTGGATCACCGGATGGGATCGGCGCCGCCGGGTCCGTAGGTTCTGGGTATCGAACCGAATACCCACGGAGGCGACATGCCGGCCCGTACGCACACCCGGTCCACCACGCCCGCGCCGGGCAGTGTCGAGGTCCGGCTGCCGTGGTGGGCCGTCGTGCTGCCCGCGCTCGCGTTCGCCGCCCTCCTGCTGCTGATCGTGGGTCCGGGCGAGGCCCGCGCCTCCACCGGCGATCCGGCGCTCGGCCGGCTGCTCGCGCAGATCATGGACCTGCTCTCCCGCTGACGCCCGCCCGGTGGGCCGGTCGAGTGATTCACCCGCACCGGGGGAGCACGTCAACACCCTGCGCCAGGAGGCACATTTCGTGCGAAGCTGAGGTGTATGAGCGTCGATACACCTCGCAGGATCGTCCTTCTCAGGCATGCAAAAGCGGAATGGTCGCAGGAATCCGACCACGAGCGGCCCTTGGCGGAACGCGGCCGCAAAGACGCGCCCGTCGCGGGCCGCAAGCTCGCCGATTCCGGCATCGACTTCGATCTGGCCCTGTGCTCGACCGCCGTCAGGACTCGCGAGACCTGGAAGCTCGCGGTCCACGAGTTCCCGCACCGTCCCAGGACCGTGTACGAGGAGAGGCTGTACGACGCCTCCCTCGGTGAACTCATTGCCGTGTTCAACGAGACTCCCGACGAGGTACGCAACCTCCTGGTCATCGGCCACAACCCCGGAGTGCACGCCGCAGTCGACGCCCTCTCGGGCTCGGCGAACGGAGACGCGCTGGCGAGGGTGACACGGGACGGCTTCCCGACCGCCGCCTACGGTGTCGTCGAGTTCTCCGGCACCTGGAAGTCGCTGGAGCACGGTGTGGGCAAGCTGGTCGCATACTGGACGCCGAACGACTGAGCGGGGACAACGAGGGAAGGGTCCCGGCGCGGATACCGCGC
>NZ_JBHXQO010000006.1:197892-231931 GCF_042717135.1 Streptomyces sp. NPDC058620 | reverse complement strand
TCCAGTACCGCAGCAACCTAATCGACGGCTGCCTAGCCGAGACCGGCCTGACCATCAGATCTGCGTAACGACACCACGAGTTAAACCTCAGTAGCAGCACCAGGCCGGGGTCTCACCGCAAGATCGAGACAAAGGTCGATCCCGTGGCTACCAAGAACCTTAGCCCTGCCCTGCCCGCGCACGCATCCTCACCGCCGTACCCGATGGCCAAGCCCGGCTACGGCAAGCGATCCACCCCCGACCAGGCCCCGCGCCAGGCCGAGGACTTCGCCCTGTTGCCGGAACGCGAGCGGTACATCGCCTCCTTCGTCGACCGGCTTCCCGAAGGCGCCGCGATGACGGTCAAGACCCTCGCCCAGCAACTCCCCCGCTACGGCCAGCAGGCCGTAGGCACCGCTCTCACCGCCCTGTCGGTGGCGGGCCACCTGCGCCGCGTACGACGTCCGGCCGGCGAGGGCGACCAGGTCCGCTGGGTCTTCCGCACCTTCTGGTCCCGCACGGCCCGCGACAACGAGTGGTGGGCCGCCTTCATCGCCACCGAGGACAGCAAGGGCGCGGTGGTGCGCGACTGCGCCCCGGCCCCACTCCCGCACGCACCTGCACCAGCCCCAGCACGCCTACCCGCCGATGTGGTCAAGCCCCCGGCCCTGCAGCCGACGGCCGCACCCGACGACTCCCCCTCGCCCGCCTACCTCGCCCTCGCTCAACTGGGTTGCTCGGATGCCCGCTTGGCACTCTCGGCCGACGACTGCACGGCACTGGAGGGCCTGGCCGCGGAGTGGCTGGCGCGAGGTGCGAGCGCGGAGTACCTGACCCACGCCCTGACCGCCGGGCTCCCGGCGGCGGTCGACGTGCCGCGTGGGTTCGTACGCCGTCGCCTCCGCGACAAGATGCCGCCCCGCCTGCCCACCGCCGCTCCGGCCGGGACTCCCGTACGCCACACGATGGTGGAGTGCACCACGTGCGGTGTCCCCGGCCGTCCGGAAGCCCTCCCGGACGGCCTCTGCCGCGCCTGCCGCCCCACGCTCGCGACGGCTGCGGAGCGCGTCACCGACAGCACTGTCGCGCGCGACGTCCACGCCCTCGTCGACCAGCTCCGCGTGCTCACGCGAACTCCGTGACGCACCCGCGTACCAGGTCAGCGACTCGTACGCCGCGTCAGCGTACGGGTACAGACGGTGGACGGTACGCCTCACGGAACGTGACGATGGATCAGTTGGGTTGGAGCGGTTGGGGACAGGCGCGAAGGGTGACCGGACATGGCGGACATCGGGGGCAGTGCGAGTGGAGTTACGAGTGGAGTTACGAGTGGAGTTACGAGCGGCGGGGAGCCGGAATCCTCGGACAGCCTCAAGGCGTTCGGAGAGGTCGTCAAAGCGTTCCGCAAACGGGCCGGCCTGACACAGGAGGGCTTCGCCCCGAGGGTCTGCTACTCGGTACCCACGGTCGCCTCCATCGAGCAGGGAAGGCGCTTCCCTCCCGGGGACTTCGTGGACCGCGCGGAAGTGGTGCTGGACGCGTTCGGCGCGATCCAGGGGGCGGCGCGGCATCTGTCCCGGCGGCCGGGGCTGGCCACGTGGTTCCGCCAATGGGCGAGGCTGGAGGCGGAGGCGGTGAGCCTCTACACGTACGAATGCCGGTTGGTGCCAGGGCTGTTGCAGACGGAGGCGTATGCACGGACGTTGTTCGTGAACCAGCTACCGCCGTTGGGCGACGACCAGGTCGAGGTGCAGATGGCTGCACGGATGGACCGGCAGCGACTCCTGCGGGAGCGGCCGAACACCTCGTACAGTTTCATCATCGAGGAACATGTGCTTCGGCGGCTGATGGGCGGCCAGGAAGTCACACGGAAACTCATCCGCCATGTACTCGAACTCGCCGAGCTGCGGAACATCGAGGTGCAGGTAATGCCGATCGAAAGCACCGGTCACGCAGGACTGGACGGGCCCATGCAACTGTGCGAAACACGGGACAACCAGTGGCTCGGCTACCTCGAAGGGCAGGAGAGCGGGCAACTCATTTCGCACTCCAAAGTGGTCAGCATGCTCCAGATGCGGTATGCCAGGATGCGGTCACAGGCTCTCTCCTTGGAGGACACCCTGAGCCTGTTGCGGCAGATGCGAGGAGCACTATGAGCACCACAGAACTTGCCTGGTTCAAGAGCAGCTACAGCGGCGGCTCGGGCGACTCCTGCGTAGAGGTAGCCCTCTCCTGGCACAAGTCCAGCTACAGCGGCGGCGATGGCGACTCCTGCGTAGAAGTCGCCTCCTGCCCCGACACCGTCCACGTCCGTGACTCCAAGGTGACCGAGGGCCCGCAGCTCGCGCTCCTGCCCGGTTCCTGGACGAGTTTCGTCTCGTACGCCGCTGGAGCCTGAGCCCGCACATCAGTGCGTCCCCTCTTGATAGCGTCGCCCCCACGGCTGCGGGACTTCTCCCCACCCCCAGCCGTGGGGTGGATACGGGGACGCTCGCGGCAGGGACGAAGAGGGCCGACGCATGAGCCTTGCACAGCTGCACTACACCTCCGCCGCTCCGGGGAGCGAGGCTTCAAGGGGACGGTTCACGGCGGTCGGTCCCGGGATCTCGGCGGCGATGCTCGACGAGATCGAGCCATTGATCGGATACGAGTTTCCGGCCGACGTTCCCTTCCTGCCCACGGACGCCGAACTGTGGTCGCTGCCGCAGGCGTTCAGCTTCAGTGTGCTGTCCGACGGCAGTCGGCTGCTCTGCCGCACGGTGCCCGTGCGCGGGGCGGGCTCCGCGCCCGTACGGTTCCACGCCCATGCGGTGCACCTGCCCGTGGACACACGGCTGACGGGCGGCCGGTTGCCGGTGGATGCCTGGAGGTCGCCGCAGTGGGTCTCCGTGACGCCCGGCGGTGCGACACCCGATCCGCTCAGCAGCCTGCCGCCGGGGCACGGGGCCGTGCGTGAGGGGCTGGGCGACTTCGCCGTCTCCCGCAGCCCGTGGCTCGCCTCCGTCTTCGCCGATCTGCGCCGGGTGAGCGAGGAGAGCCCTCCGGTGTCGCCGGTCGTGCTCGTCGAGCGGCAGAGCGCGGACGTGGCGCGCTGGATCGCGCTGGCCGGCGCCGCGCTGCCCCGGGAGAGTGCGGAGCGGCTGACGTTCACGACGTACACCCGGAAGCCGGGCCTCGCGCCGCACCGGGTCGTGGGCGTACTGCCGGATGACGCACGTGAGTTGGGCGGAGGGTTCCGGGTGCATACGTGCACCGGCTCCCGGCCGCAGGGGGCTTCGACGGATGCCTGGGCGGAGACCGCCGCGCGGATCTGGCGGAGTCGGGCGCCGGAGCTGTTCCGGGAGGCGGATGAGCTGCCAGGGGAGCCCTTCGCCGCCGGTCCGCTGGCTGTGACGGCCCTGTGCGCGGGGATCGCGCTCGGCGCCCATGAGCGGGCGGCTGCGGCCGACTGGGCTGCCGAGCGGCCGTACGCACTGGACGCCAAGCAGACGCGGCAGTTGGTCGAGGCGCTGACGTCGCCCGGTATAGACGACCGGACCGGCCCCGAATTCGACGCGGTGGGGCGGCTGTTCGGTGCGCTCGACGGGCGCTCACCCGTCACGACGACCGCACCGCTCGCCGCGATGCTGGTCACGGAGGCGGTGCGCGGGGGGAACGGTTCCCTCGAACTGCCCGGCCGTTCCGCGTTCGCGGGTCCGGACGGCGAGGCGATCGGGACCGTGCTCGGTCCGGAGATCCTGGCGGAGCTGAGCGCGCCGGCGACCAGTGGTGATGTGGCGCGGACGGTGCAGTTGCTGCGGGTGGCGCGGCTACTGGACGTGGACTGTGCGGAGTTCCTTCCCACGGTCGTACGGCGGTTGGCGCCCGCGCTGCTCGCCGACGACGATCCGGAGTTCGGGCCCGCGCTGCTGGAGTTGCTGGACGAGCAGTTCGATGTGCGGACGGCACTGCTCGGTGCGCTGGACCGGATCGCGCCGGACGACCCGGGGGCGGTGGAAGGGCTGTTGGGCCGGGTGACGCTGCCGTTCACGGGGACGCAGACGCTGCCGCATCTGCGGATGTGCGCCGAGGCCGCCGGGGCGCGGACGACGCTGGGCGGTGACCGTGCGGCCGTGTGGCACCGGGTGCTGCGGGCGGCCGGTCTCTCACCGTTCGCCGAACCGATGGTGCTGCGGACCGCTGCGGGTCTGGTGTGGGGGGACCTGGCACCGACGACCGGGGAGGCGCGACTGCTGCTCGACGCGGCCACGTCGGACGCGCACCGGACGGCGGGGACGTGGGCGCGGCTCGTCGATGCGGCGCTCGCCGCGTCCGCCGACGACGAGGAGGCCGCCGGGCTCACGCACGACCTGCTGCGCGGCTTCCCGCAGGAGATCGAGGGGCGGGTCCGGGGCGCGCTGCTGCTGCTCGACTTCGCCCGCGAGGTGGGTTCCGGGGTGGCCGGGGAGGGCTGGGTGGAGCGGGCCAGGACGCTGTGCGCCCAGGCCGAGCCGGTCGAACCGGCGGTCCGGGAGCGGGCGTTCAGCGCCCTGGCCGTACGGCTGCTCGCCCCTGACCGGCCGGAGGCCGAGCTGTACGCCTTCGTGCACAGCGAGGACGCCGAGCTGGTGGCGGCGTACGACCTGGCGGCCCGTACGGACGGCGTCGCCCAGCGGCTACGGACCGACGCCGCCTACGCGGCCGACTGCTTCGGGGTCTGGACCGCGTACCCGCACGCGGGCACGGCGTGGAACACCACGGCCGACGCCCTGCTCAGGGACGTGCTGCGCCCCGCCGTACGTACTCTCCCGCCCGCCCGGCTCAAGGAGGTCGAGCAGGCCGTGGAGAGCGCGGGCAGCAGCGGCCGTGCGGACGCGTTTCGCGCGTGGAACCGGCCGAGCACCCTCGGACGGCTCGGCCGGCGGATCTCGGGGCGGGTGCGGCGGGGCTGAGCCGCCCTTTCTTGATCACGGGCGTCCACTTGGTACAACCCTTGGCCGGATCCGGCTGTCTCTACGTGTGCAGATCAACTGCTCTCGAACGCGCGGGGCCCGCCGGGTGAACGTGCCCGGAACTTTCCGCGCACTCTTCCGCTAAGGAGCCCACGTGGCACCCCGTGCACTCGGCACACGTCTGGTCCTCGCCATCGCCGTGGCATCCGCCGTCGTCAGTCTGCCGACCGCCGCCCAGGCCGCCGCGCCGTCCGGCCCGGTATGGGCGGCGACCGCCTCCGTCGGTCTCCAGGACGACTTCAACGGCGACGGGTACGGCGATCTGGCGTTCTCGGCGCCCGGTGCGACCGTCAACGGTTTCGCGGGCGCCGGATTCGCCGGAGTGGTCTACGGGTCCAGCACTGGCCTGAAGGCCACCACCAAGCAGGTCATCACCCAGGACTCGACCGGCATACCCGGCGTCGCGGAGGCCGGTGACAGCTTCAGCAGCACGCTCGTCTCCGCCGACCTCGACAAGGACGGCTACACCGACCTGGTGGTCGGCTCAGCCGGCGAGCAGGACGGCACCGCCGTGCGCGCAGGTGCGCTGTCCGTCGTATGGGGCGGTGCGGCCGGCCTCTCGGGCGGCGCCACGCTCCTGGTGGGCGCCGCGTCCAGCGAGGTCGGCGGCGAGCTGACCGCGGGCGACTTCGACGGGGACGGGTCCAAGGACCTCGCCACGTTCCGCTACAACGACCTCCAGGTCCTGACCGGCCCGTTCACCCGCGCCGGAGCCGCGGCTGCCGTCACCCTGAACCCCGACACCGCCGACAGCCGGTGGCTGGACCTCGCGGCGGGCGACATCGACGGCGACGGGCGCGACGACGTCGTGGGCCTCTCCCACAACGGCAACGAGGACGACATGCGGCGCGTCGACGTCGCCGCCGGCGGCGCTGCCGGCCCGGGGCCGTTCAGCCAGGTGACCGGCACCAACGGATTCGGGCTGGAAGCCGGGGAGAACCTGGCCGTCGGCAACGTGAACGGCGACGCGTACGCCGACTTCGTCGTGGGCCGGCTCGAAGGCTACGACAGCGATGCCGAGAACCCCCTCTCCCTCGGCGGTCAGATCACCTACGTACCGGGCGGCGCCACGGGCGCCCAGGGTGCCAAGGCGAAGGTCATCAACCAGGACTCGGCGGGCGTGCCCGGCGCCGCCGAGCGCGGCGACCTGTTCGGTTCGTCCCTAGCCATCGCCGACACGAACGGCGACGGCTACGGAGAGGTGGCGGTCGGCGTTCCGGGTGAGGCGCTCGGCACCACCGCGCGGGCGGGCGGGATCGTGATCCTGCCCGGTACCGCGGCCGGTCCGACGGGCACGGGCTCCACGGGCTTCAACCAGGACACGGCGGACGTCACCGGGACCGCGGAGCAGGGCGACCTGTTCGGCGGGGCCGCCGCCTTCGTGGACGGCAACAAGGACGGCCGCGCCGAACTCGCCGTAGGTGCGCCGGGCGAGAACGCTGGTGAGGGCTCCCTGTGGGTCTTCCCGTCCATGAAGGCCGGGACCGGCTCCTTCACGTTCGGTCACGGCACGCTGGGCACCGTGGCGGCGAAGGCCGCCCTGGGAACGTCCTTCGACCGCTGACCCCCATGGGCGCCGCCCACGGCTTCCTGCCGGGGGCGGCAGCTGTTGTGGACCGGACTCAGTACGCGAACGTGGACTTGCCCGTCGTCGCCGCGGCGACGTGGGCGACTCCGCTGCCCGCCGGAAGGACCGTCACCGGCTTGCGGGTTGCCGTGACCGTGCCGTCGCCGAGCTGGGCGTTGGCGTTCGCGCCGAACGAGATCACGGAGCCGTCGTCCAGGGCGGCGACCGTGTAGTCGAAGCCGCTCACGACCTCCGTGGCGCCCTGGAGCGGGGCGATCGGGACCGGCGTGGTGCGGATGGTGGTCGTGTCGTCGCCGAGCTGGCCGACGTCGTTCTTGCCCCAGGCGCTGACGCTCGCGTCGTCCAGGATCGCGAAGTTGGTGTACGCGTTGGCGGAGATCTTCGCGACGCCGTCCAGGTGGTGCACGTCCACCGGGACGTTGCTGTCGGCCATGGAGTCGTTGCCGAGCTCGCCTTCGGTGTTCTTGCCCCAGGACCTGACCGTGCCGTCGGCGGTGAGGGCCAGCACATGCGCGCAGCCGACCGAGATGGACACGATGTCCTCCAGATCCTTGACCCTCTGCGGGGTGTTGCGGGCGACGTTGGTGTTGTCGCCGTTGCCGATACGGCCGTTGGCGCCGTCGCCCCAGGCCCAGACCGTGCCGTCCTGGCGCAGGGCCACGCTGAAGTCGCAGCCCGCGCCGACGTCCTTGACCTTGTTGAGGCTCTGCACGTCGACCGGGGTCTTCTGCACTCCCGCCGGATCGGCCGCGGTGACGCCGTTGCCGAGCTGGCCCTTGGCGTTGCTGCCCCAGGACAGGACGCGCCCGCCGCGCACGGCGAGGACGTGGTTGCTGCCCGCCGAGACCTCGCTGACGCCGGAGAGTCCGGCGACGGCACCGGGGAAGGGCTGGGCGACAAGGGTCCCGTTGCCGAGCTGGCCGGTGAGGTTGGCACCCCAGGACTTGACGGTGCCGTCCTTGAGGAGGGCGATGGCGAAGGAGTTCTTGTCGGCGTCACCGCCGCCGGACATCTCCCGTACGGAGTCGCGGGCGATGCCCTGAACGTCGGCCGGGGTCTGCTGGTTGACGTAGGTGCTGTTCCCGAGCTGGCCGAGGTTGTTGATGCCCCAGGCGCGGACCCACGGGTCGCTGGGCGCGGCGTGCGCGGGCAGGCAGGGCGCGGCGAGCGCCGCGAGGGTGAGGGTGGTGGTGAGCGTGGTGCGCATAGTGTTCATGGCGCCCTTTCAGTAGGCGTAGCTGGGCTTCACGTTGGTGTCCGCGTCAACGTCGGTGACGCCGCTTCCGGCAGGCAGCACCGTGCCGGGTGCGGTACGCGGCGTGGTGGTTCCGTCGCCGAGCGGCCCGGCGACGCGGCGTCGCGAGAGCGGGAGTGCCGGCCAACGCGGCGCCGGTGACGGCTCGGAGGCCGTACGTCTCAGTAGGCGTAGGTCGTGTTGCCGCCCAGCGACGCGGCCACGTCCTTGATCGCGGAGCCCTCGTTGAGGATCTTCACGGACTCGTAGCGCGGGACGGTGGTGCCGTTTCCGAGCTGACCCTCGCCGTTGTGGCCCCAGGTGTAGACGTCGTCGGCGGTGACGGCGACGCCGTGCCGGGCTCCCGCCGCCAGGTGCTGGACGCCCTTCAGGCGCGGAATCCGCACGGGAGCCGTGCGGTTGGTGCGCGAGACGTTGGAGTCGAACGCCTCGTCCGACTCCAGGAGCTGGCCGTACTGGTTGTTGCCCCAGCCCCAGACCTCGCTGTCACTGGTGATCACGTAGTTGTGGTGGGCGCCCGCCTCGATGTCCGAGACGTACTCCAGCCAGTCGACGTCGACGGGGGTGACGGCTGACTTGGTGGAGGAGTTGCCGAGCTGGCCGTAGAGGTTGTAGCCCCAGGACTTGACCGTGGAGTCGGCGTTCAGCGCCAGGGCGTGGTGGCAGCCCGCGTCGATCTCGGTGATGTCGGACAGACCCTCGACCTGGCGGGGTACGGAGCTGACGGCACGGCTGCCGTTGCCGAGCTGGCCGTAGACCCCCCGGCCCCAGGCGTAGACCTTGCCGTTCTCCAGCAGCGCGAGGCTGAAGTCGCAGCCGGCCGAGATCTGCTTGACACGGGGCATGCCCTGGACGCGGTCCGGGACGGTGCGGCTGTCGCCCGTGCGGTTGTTGCCGAGCTGGCCGTATGCGTTGTCGCCCCAGGAGTAGACCTGGCCGCTGGTGTCCAGGGCGAGGCCGTGGGCGCCGCCCGCGGCGACGTCCTTGATGTTGGTCAGGCGCGGGACCGTGGTGGGGACGGTCTGGTTGATGGAGCCGCCGTTGCCGAGCTGGCCCATGGAGTTGTTGCCCCAGGACTTGACGGTCTTGTCGGTGCGGGCGAGCGCGAAGGAGTCGGAGGACGAGGTGCCGCCCGCCGAGAGCTGGTCGACGTCACCGCGGAAGAGGCTGGTCACGGACGCGGGGGTGAGGCTGTCGGTGCTGGTGCCGTTGCCGAGCTGGCCGGTGCGTCCGGCGCCCCAGGCGAGGACGGTGGGATTGCCCTCGTTGGCACTGGCCAGGGGGGTCATTGCCGGCAGGGCGGTGAGTGCCGTGGCCGTCACGGCGAGGGCGGACAGGGTGCGCAGGCGCGGGATACGACGCGTGGAACGGGACATGGGCGTCCTTCGGTGTTGGGGTACGTGGGACGAGGCGGGACGGCGGGTCCGGGGCATGGGACGGGTCGTGGGCGGGGAAGGCCCACGACGATGCCCGGCGGACCGGGTCACGGCCGCCGCGCTCTCCTCAAGACTCTCCCCACAAGATCGTTTACGCGCGCCGAAGCGGAGCCACCACCCGAGCGACGGGCCGCTGTACGGGGTACTGGGCGGGGACCGACGGCTCACGGCGGGGGTGTCACGGGCCAGTCGGGAGTAAGGCCGCAGGCGTCTGGAGCCTTGTCGCGAAGGGGACTTGGGCGCCACTACGCCGATGCGGTGAGCTTCCCTCCCGGGCCGTGCCTTCCGTGTGTCCCCGGCCTGGCCGCCCGCAATTTATGTACTTTTTCCCTGCGCTTGATGATCTTCACGTGGCCCTCCCCCGGCCCCGCCGCGCCCCCTTTCCCCCTGCCGGCCGATGGCCCGTCCCCACGGGCCGCGCGTCACCCACGGCCCTCCCACAGGCCGTCCATCCCCCCCACCCACGATCGCCTGGAGTCCCCCATGCGCATCCGTCCGCTGCCCTCCCGCCCCGTCCTGCTGGCCGCCGCCATGTGTGCCGTCACCCTGTTCCCGCTCGCGGGGGTCGCCTCGGCGTACGGCGGAAGCCACTCCGTACAGGCTTCAACTGCGGGCCCCGCCGAGGAATGCAAGCCCGACGACCAGGCGTGCAAGGACCGCGAGACCAACGCCGACGAGGCCAAGGACATCGAGAAGGAGCAGAAGAAGACCCAGGAGGCTGCGACCCAGGCGGGCAAGGACATCGACGCCGCCGAGGAGAAGCTGAAGGAGTGCCAACCCGGAGTCGGCTCCTGCATGGAGAAGCTGGCCGGCACCGGTACGGGCGAGAAGCAGGGGGTCTCGGACATGACCGACACCATCGGCTCGTTCACGCCCGACCCCTCGGACAACGCCGCGTCGGCAGTCGGATCCACCTGTGCCGACTTCCCCGGCTCCCTGCCGCCCGGTGCCGCAGACGACGGTGCGGCGCCCTTCCCCGTCTCGCAGCTCTGCTCCCTGCTCGGCTCCTGAACCGTCCCTCGTTCCTGGGCCCTCGTTACCGGGTCCTCGTTCCACGGTCGGCCCTCGCTCCCACTCCCCCATTCCCCCAGCTATCCCACAGCCGGAAGGAACTCCGTCATGCCCAAGCGCGCCCTGCACCGCTCCACGCTGCTCCTCCCCCTGATCACACTCGGCCTCGTCGCCCCGCTGGCCCCCGCGATGGCCGAGGAGGGCGCCGACAGCGTGCCCACCGCCCGCGCCCTCACCGCCGACAACCGGCCGGCGAAGATCAGTGAGGTGCTGGAGTACTGCGAGAAGAACAAGTCCAAGCGGAACGCCTGCACCTTCACGATCGACCCGGCCAAGGACCGCGAGTTCACCACCGCCGTCAAGTCCCTGGGCAACGCTGTCGTCAACTGCACCGTGGACCCCATCGATGTGACGCGTACGGTGACATTGCGCACCAGCAGTACCGACAACATCGGCGGCGAGATCTCCGGCAGCATCACCGCCACGGGCACGGTCTCCGCCACCGGCGAGGTCTCCACCTCCCTCGCCAACGACATCACCAGCAACCACAAGACGCCGAACCTCAAAGAGGGGCCCACCTCCGAGAACGGCTCCAAGACCAGCGTCAGCGGTGCGGCGAAGGCGTCCGGCACCATGACCGCGTCGCTCGCGTTCCAGGCCGCCTTCAAGGCCACGTACTCCAAGTCCTGGACAGTCGACAACACCGAGGCAACCGCATACAAGAGCACCGTCAAGCCGTACGACATGCTGGTGTTCGGCGCCAGTGCGGCGATGCGCCGGGTGGTCGGCAGCCTGGTCACCGACCAGGGCAACAAGATCAACAACATCGCGGTGGACAGCCCCTCGATGGTCAACAGCAGCACCTTCGTGGCGCAGACGTACCCGGTGCCCGACAGCCTCTGCGGGCGCAAGCGGCCCGCCGGAAACACGGCGGGAGACGTTGACACCGACCGCTCGGCGCGCGCCCAGTTGCACGAGGTGCCCGCCCAGGGCCTCGTACCGCCCGGCGTCCTGCCCACACGCCAGGAAGCCCTGCTGCCCGCCCAGCGCTGACCCCCGCCACCAGGAGCTCTCATGTCACTCCCCTTCCGCACCCTGGCCGCGCTCGGTGTCGCCGGGCTCGCCCTGCCCGCCGCGCTCGGCGCCACCCTGGCCGGTGCCACCCCGGCCGGTGCCGCCGCGCCGTCCCAGTCCGTCCCGGTCCTCAACGGCGACTTCGCCGATCCCGCCATGACGGGCGACGGCCCCACCACCGTCGGCATCGACTTCTGGACCGGCTCCAACCAGCGCTACTCACCCTCCGCTTCGGGCCGCACCGACAACGCCCACGGCGTCGCGCTCCAGAAGGACAACAACTCCCTGCACCAGCGGCTGCGCGGCGTGCGCACGGGAGCCAAGGTCACGGTCAGTTACGAGGACAGCCCGGCCGTGTCCAAGGAGTGCACGCCCGAACAGGTCGCCGACGGCCAGCCGTACACCGTGGAGGGCTCCGGAGGTACGGCCCAGGCCGTCACCACGGCCGGCGACCCCGACCGCACCAAGGGCAGGGCGGGCAGTGGCCGTTGGACCGCCCGGAGCTACACGTTCACCGCCACCGAGAACGAACCCCTGCTCACCTTCACCTCGAAGGTCAGCAACTCCCGTACCCACGTGACCTGTTCGCCGATGATCGCCAAGGTGCGCGTGACGGAGGTACCGACCGACCTCGACAAACGAGTGTCCAGGATGAACCTGGAGCGCTCGGAGGCGTACAAGGGCAACGAGCGCCAGCAGACCCTGCACAACGCCGCGGCCGCCTGCAACGGCGAGAACGCCTGCGTGTTCCGTCCCGACACCCGGATGTCGTTCCGCTACTACGGCCAGGCGCGGGTGATCGGCGAGGCGTTCGTCAACTGCACCCGCAACCCGCTGGAGCACACCCGGGTCCTCAGCTACGCCGAGCGCACCCACGACAGCATCGCGCAGACCTACGTGGACGCGGGGATCGCGCTCACCGAAGAGTCCAGGCTGCCCAGCACCGGGGACCGCGAGGAGGACAGGAAGAGGATCAAGGAACGCCCGATGGCCACCCAGTTCGCCCTGGCGTACGAGAAGGGCTGGCAGCGGCCCTGGCAGTGGTTCTCCAGCGACCGGCGCGAGATCGAGGAGAACATCCAGCCCGGTGAGGTGAGCTGGGTCGAGCTCCAGCCGAGCCGGGAACGGGTCGAGGGCTGGTTCCACAGCAACAAGCAGGACTACCGGCTGCACGCCGTCATCGACGGCCCGTCGCGCGCGGTCCCCGACCGCATCCTCCAGCGCACCGGGCCGATGTCCGAGTCGGAGAAGCAGCGGTGCGCCGCCGCACGGCCGATGACCAGCACCCCGGTGGGCGCCGACGCCCCCGCCGGCTCCGCCGACAAGGGGCTGCTGGAGATCCCCGCGCCGACCGCCCCGGGCGTGCGCACGGTCCACGGCACCTCGGCGGACTAGGGCGTCTCCCGCCGCCGTCGTGCGCCGGTGCCCCGGATAGATACGGGGTACCGGCGCACGCGCGCACCCCCTGGTCAGGGCTGTTCCGGCCGCCCACCGGAAATCTGGGGCCTCCGGGCCAGGTACCGTGGGGAGAAGCTATCTCGTGGGCCTCCTGGCGGGCTGCGTGAAACCCAGGAGGAACACATGACGACCAACCGCGGACGCAAGGACGTGATCCGGGACCGGATGGCCGCCACCGGCGAGTCGTACAACGTCGCCGCCCGGAACCTCAAGGCCATGAAGGACATGGGCGCCACCCGGGAGGCCCTCCTCGTCCAGCACTGGCGCCCCGCCGACTCCCTCGACGTCCCCTGCCCGTGCGGCGGGACCTGCGAGCCGGGCGAGAAGTGCGACCGCTGCCACGCCAGGCACCGGCACGTGAAGCGGTACCCGGGCAGCGTCACGGACGTGGAGACCTGGGCCGACCGCTACGAGTGCACCGGATGCCCGTCCTCGTACACCCTCACCGTGCAGCTGACCGGCCGCCCCTGGGGCGTCGCCGAAACGGTCATCCAGGGCGGCTCGGCCGAGCCGGTCGTCCGGGCCCGTGTCTTCCCGGGCGTCGTCCACCCGCTGCTGCGCCCCGAGGCCCCCGAAGAAGACTGACTTCGGGGCCCCGGGTCCGGGGCCGGCGTCCCACTCAGCTCTCGTCGGGCGCCAGCGTCAGCGAGATCGAGTTGATGCAGTACCGCTGATCGGTGGGGGTCGGGTAGCCCTCACCCTCGAAGACGTGCCCCAGGTGCGAGCCGCAGCGGGCGCAGCGCACCTCGGTGCGGACCATGCCGTGGCTGCTGTCCCGGATCAGCTCGACCGCGTCCGTGTCCTTGGGGTCGTAGAAGGACGGCCAGCCGCAGTGCGAGTCGAACTTGGTGTCGGACCGGAACAGCTCGGCGCCGCACGCCCGGCAGGAGTAGACGCCCTCGGTCCTGGTGTCGGTGTACTCGCCCCGGAAGGCGGGCTCGGTGCCGGCCTGGCGCAGCACGGCGTACTCGGCGGGGGACAGCTCCGCCCGCCATTGCTCGTCCGGCTTCTCGATGTCGTACGCCACAGTGGCTCCCTCAGCTCGACAGGTGGTCCAGGATCTGCGGGCCGAGGTCGGTGACGTCGCCCGCTCCCATGGTGAGAACGAGGTCACCGGGCTTCGCCATTCCCGCGATGACCTCGGGGACCGTGGCCTTGTCGTGGACCGCGACGACCTCGGCTCCGGCGGCCTTCGCCGCGTCGACGATCAGGGTGCTGGTGACGCCGGGGATCGGGTCCTCGCGGGCCGGGTAGATGTCGAGGACCACGGAGGCGTCGGCGAGCGCGAGGGCCTGGCCCATCTCGGTGCCGAGCTCCTGCGTGCGGGAGAACAGGTGGGGCTGGAAGACGACGAGCAGGCGGGCGTCGGACGCGGCACCGCGCATGGCTTCGAGGTCGGCGCTCATCTCGGTGGGGTGGTGCGCGTACGAGTCGATGACCTGGACGCCCGCCGCCTCGCCCTTGAGCTGGAGGCGGCGCTTGACCCCGGTGTACTTGCCGAGGGCCGAGGCGAGGTTGTGGGCGGGGATGCCGAGCGCCACACCGGCGGCGAGGGCGGCCACCGCGTTGTGGGCGTAGTGGCTGCCGGGCACGGAGACGGTGAAGGTGAGGTACTTCCCGTTCAGGACGACCGTGACCTCGCTGGTCAGACCGCGCGGGGTGACCTTGTGGACGCGTACGTCGGCGGTCGGCGCGGAGCCGTAGGTGACGACGTTCAGGCTGGAGATGTCGCGGACCCGCTGGACCAGCTCGACGGCGCCGGGCTGGTCGGCGGAGACGACCAGGGTGCCGCCGGGGACGACCTTGCCGACGAAGGTCTCGAAGGAGTCGTAGATCTCGTCCATCGAGGCGTAGTTCGCGTGGTGGTCCAGCTCGACGTTGAGGACGATCGCGACCTCGGGGTCGTACTTCTGGAAGCTGCGGTCGCTCTCGTCGGCCTCGGCGACGAAGATCTCGCCCTCGCCGTGCGTGGCGTTGGTGCCGGGACCCTCCAGGTCGCCGCCGATGGCGTACGAGGGGTCGAGGCCCAGTTCGGACAGGGCGACGGCGAGCATCGACGTGGTGGTCGTCTTGCCGTGCGTGCCGGCGACGGCGATCGCGCGCAGGCCCGCCATGAGGGAGGCGAGGGCGTCGGAGCGGTGGACGACCGGGACCGACAGCTCGGCGGCGCGGACCAGCTCCGGGTTGTCGGAGCGGATGGCGCTGGAGACGACCACACAGGTGGCGTCGTCGGCCAGATGACCGGCGGCGTGGCCGATGTGGACGGTCACCCCCAGCGCCCGCAGCGCCTCGGCGGTCGCGGACTCCTTGGAGTCGCTGCCCGCCACCTTCGCGCCCCGCTGGGCGAGGATCTTCGCGATGCCCGACATTCCGGCGCCGCCGATGCCGATGAAGTGCGGCCGTTCAAGGGCGGCAGGAATTCCGGGTGCCATGCGCGTGTCTCCCAGGGTCGAGGCTAGTAACGGTCCCCCAGCCTATTCGCTGTGCGCGAAGAGCTTGAGCACCGGTACGCCGACCTTGTGACGGGCCCGGGAGGCCCAGTCGCGGTGGAAGAACTCCTCCACGTAGTGCGGTGCGGTCAGGACGATGACCTCGTCCGCGCTCGCCTCGTCGACCACGGTCTTCAGCTTGTCGAGGGGGTGGTCCTCGACCACCTGTCCGACCGCGTCGGAGCCGGCCCTGCGCAGCTCCTGGAGCGAGAACTCCAGAGCCAGTTCGGCGGGCTCACGGGCCTCTCTGCCCTCCGGTTCCTCCCCCTCGCGGGTCGCTTCCTTCAGCTCCCCGAGCGCCACGTCGTCGATCGCGCGCAGGAGTACGTCGGCCTGGTCGCCCCGCGGCTGCATCAGTACGACGAACGAGATCCGCTCCTCGCCGTGGAGGGTGGTGACGAATTCCACGTCCTCCGGGGTGAGGGGCTTCTCGATCATCAAAACGCTTGTGAACACGACAGGCGCCCTTCCGCTTCGTCTCATCGACCGTGACGGTCGCTGCTGAAACCATCCTTCCCCGTGCGGGCACGGGGTCTGCAGAAGTAAGTGTGCCCACCGGGAGCTAACCGGAACGGGAAATTCCGCTACTTGTCAGAACTCGTGTCAGCACGTACCTCGCGCCCGTACGTGACCGATCGGGTGTCCACGCGTGCCGGACGGCCTCAGCGGGACCGGTCACGGCTGTACCGGGTGAAGAGGAACCCGTCCTCCTCCAGCATCGACGTCAAGGCGAATCGTTCCGGCACGCCCACCGAGAGGCCCACCGCGATCCGCTGCGCGTCTCCGGCCGACAGCATCGGGGACACGGTCAGACAGAGCTCGTCCAGCACGTCGGCCGCCACGAACTGGCCGAGCAGCCGCGGGCCGCCCTCCGTCAGCTGCCGGGTCAGGCCGCGGGCGGCCAGCTCGCGGACCGCGCGCTCGGGAGCGACCACGGAGCTCTCACCGGCGATCACGACCTGGGCGCCCGCGCGCTCGGCCTCCTGGACACGGTCCGAGGGGGCGCCCGCACCGGTCAGGACCAGGGTCGGTACGAGGGGCGAGGTGAACAGCGGAAGCGCGAAGTCCAGGTCCAGGCTCGCGCTCACCACGGCGATCGCGGGGGCGAGGCCCTGGCCGGCCGCCGCACGCCGCGCGGCGAAGGCTTCCCGGGCCCTGGCCGGCCGGTAGCCCTCCAGGCGCACGGTCTCCGCGCCGACCACCACCACGTCGGCCAGCCCGCGCAGCGTGCCGAAGATCCGCATGTCGGTCGCACAGGAGATGCCCTGGGAGCGGCCGTCGTGCTGGGCGGCGCCGTCCAGCGTGGACACCATGTTGGCGCGCAGCCACGGACCGTCCGCCTCCGGATAGGCATAGGCGTAGGCGAGCCGGTCCAGGCTCCACTCGCCGTCGTCGTCGGTTGTCAGGTCCGTCACAGGGAGCAGGCGTCGCATGTGAAGCAGTCTGGCACGGCCCGTAAGGTGGCGAGTTGTGTCGTCATCCACCGCCGTTCCGGGGCAGAGCCCCATAGCCGAAGCGGCCCCGCTGTCCCTGTGCGCCCGTGAGCCGCGCGTTCCCGCCGACCGTCTGGTCGCCGAGATGGTGCCGCCACCGCGCTTCGATTCGGTGCGCTTCGAGACGTACGTCCCCGACCCGAACCAGCCGAGCCAGACCGAAGCGGTCAGGGTGCTGAGCGGTTTCGCGGGCGGTCTGGGCGGTGCGCACGCCTCGGGGTCCGCCAGACGGAAGTGGTTCGGCCGGAAGGCGCCGGTCGCTCCGGCCGGGCCGCGCGGGGTGTATCTCGACGGCGGTTACGGGGTCGGCAAGACCCACCTGCTCGCCTCCCTCTGGCACGCCACGCCCGCGGCCCCCTCGCTGAAGGCGTTCGGCACGTTCGTCGAGCTGACCAATCTGGTCGGCGCGCTGGGCTTCCAGCAGACCGTGCAGACGCTCAGCGGGCACCGGCTGCTCTGCATCGACGAGTTCGAACTCGACGACCCGGGCGACACGGTGCTGGTCTCCTCGCTGCTCAGCAGGCTCGTCGAGGCGGGGGTCGCGCTGGCCGCCACCTCCAACACCCTGCCCGGCAAGCTCGGCGAGGGCCGCTTCGCCGCCGCGGACTTCCTCCGCGAGATCCAGGGGCTCTCCTCGCACTTCCGGCCGCTGCGCATCGACGGCGAGGACTACCGCCACCGCGGACTGCCCGAGGCTCCGCCGCCCTACTCCGACGAGCAGGTCACCAAGGCCGCGTACGCCACGCCCGGTGCCGCACTCGACGACTTCCCCGGTCTGCTCGACCACCTGGCCCGGGTCCACCCGAGCCGGTACGGGGCGATGACGGACGGCGTCAGCGCGGTCTGCCTGACGGATGTGCAGCCGGTGCCGGACCAGTCGACGGCCCTGCGGCTCGTGGTGCTCGCGGACCGGCTCTACGACCGGGAGGTCCCGGTGCTCGCGTCGGGGCTCCCCTTCGACAAGCTGTTCAGCGAAGAGATGCTGAACGGCGGGTACCGGAAGAAGTACTTCCGAGCCATCTCCCGGCTGACAGCGCTTGCGCGTGACGCAAAGGGGCTGGTGGCGCAGTAGGTTCGGGTGCGTACCACCGTACGGGGCACCTTCGGGAGCCTCGTACGTCCCGCATAACCGCGCACACCGTTTGAAGGGAATCCAGCATGGCTACCACGCGTCAGGCGCACACGGTCTGGGAAGGCAACCTGATCGAGGGCGAGGGCGTCGTCACCTTCGACTCCTCCGGCATCGGTGAGTACGCGGTCTCCTGGCCGTCGCGCGCGGAGAAGGCGAACGGCAAGACGAGCCCGGAGGAGCTCATCGCCGCGGCGCACTCCAGCTGCTTCTCGATGGCGCTCTCGGGTGGTCTGGCCAAGGCCGGCAACCCGCCGACCCGGCTGAACACCCAGGCCGAGGTGACCTTCCAGCCCGGTACCGGCATCACCGGCATCCACCTCACCGTCCAGGGCGAGGTGCCCGGTCTCGACGAGGCGGGCTTCGTGAAGGCCGCCGAGGACGCCAAGGCGAACTGCCCGGTCAGCCAGGCTCTGACGGGCACGACGATCACCCTTTCCGCTTCCCTGGCCTGATCGCACGGGCTCCTGGGACCACTGCCGTCCCGGGAGCCACCACGAGGCTCAGTGACCCGCATGGTTCCCGTGCGGCAACACGCGTGGTACACACATGCGGGTCACTTCACCTGTCCGCCAACAGGGAGTTGCCTCATGTCTTCAGCATCACGACGCCCCGCGACCCGCCGTCAGGTCCTGGCCGGCAGCGGCGCAGCCGCCGTCTCGGTCGCCTTCACCGGAGCGTTCTCCGAACTCTTCGCGGGCACGTCAGCCGCCGTGGGCCACAGCGGTTACGGTCCTCTCGTCCCCGATCCGGACGGTCTGCTCGATCTGCCGAAAGGATTCCGCTACCGGGTGCTCTCCCGGCAGGGCGACGAGCTCCGTTCGGGTGAGGGCCTCGTTCCGGGCAACCACGACGGAATGGCCGCGTTCCGGGGCCACCGCGGCCGTGTCCACCTCGTACGCAATCACGAGAACCGGGCCTCCGCCGCGCTCCCGGTCCCCACGGTCGACGGCCTCACGTACGACCCGGCGGCGAAGGGTGGCTGTACGGCCCTGGAGCTCGACAGCCGCAACACGGTCCTCGGCGAACGCGTCGCCATCGCCGGTACGGCGGTGAACTGCGCCGGTGGCCCGACCCCCTGGAACACCTGGCTGACCTGCGAGGAGACCGAGGACAAGGCCGGCACGAACGGCTACGCCAAGGACCACGGCTTCGTCTTCGAGGTGGACGGCTCCGATCCGCGGCGCACCGGAGCCGTACCGCTCACCGCGATGGGCCGCTTCCAGCACGAGGCCGTCGCCATCGATCCGCGCTGCGGGATCGTGTACGAGACGGAGGACGCGTTCCAGCGGCCGTTCGGCCTCTTCTACCGCTTCCTGCCGGAGAAGCCGCTCGGCGGGCGCGGTTCGCTGCGGGCCGGTGGCGCGCTGGAGGCCATGCGGGTGCCGGGCGTGCCCGACCTCTCCGCAGTCCAGGAGACCGGGGCGAGCTTCAGCGGGGTCGAGTGGGTGCCCGTACCCGATCCGCTGGCGGCCGAGACGCCGATCAGGCTCCAGGACTTCGGACCGAAGGGCATCACGCACGCCCAGAAGCTGGAGGGCTGCTACTGGGGCGGCTCGTCCGTCTACTTCGTCTCCAGCTTCGCGCGCCGCTCGGAGGGCTCGTCCGGCGACCACTACGGGCAGGTGTGGCGGTACGAGCCGCAGCGGCGCCGCCTCACGCTGGTGGTCGTCTTCGGCCCGGACACGGACATCCAGCTGCCCGGCGAGTCCCCCGACAACATCTGCCTGTCGGCCGACGGCGGGCTGATGGTGTGCGAGGACGGCAACGGCGCCCAGTACGTGCTCGGGGTAACGCGGCAGGGCGAGGTGTACACGATGGCGCGCGGCCGGCAGAACACGGGGACGCCGCAGGAGCCGGAGTGGGGCGAGTTCGCCGGGGCGACCTTCTCGCCGGACGGCCTGACGATGTATCTGAACTGCTATACGCCGGGAACGACATTCGCGGTGACGGGACCGTGGCGCTGACCGGCTGAACCCTCCGGCCGGGGGCGGGCCGTGCCCTCCGCCCCCGGCCGGAGGCATGTCATGGACGGTTCACCGGAGGCTCGGACCGCGCGGGCGGGGGCTGCCGAGGCTTCGACGACCGAGTGAATCCGGGGGCCGCCTCGCGGCGCGGGAGTGCCGCTGGGGGCTCGCCACCGGGTGATCGGTTACGTTCCGAAAGTGACCAATTCTGTACTGAAAATGACGGCAGCGGTTGTTTTGGGGGCAACATTCGGAAGTGGCCTCCTCGGCTGCGGGAATCCGGAGCGGCCCCGCACCGACGGCCCCCGGGCGGCGGCCCACGCCACGTCCGGCCCGCCGTCCACCGCCCCGTCCGGCCCGCCGTCCACCGCCCCGTCCGCCACTCGCCCCGCCCCGGCCGGTGCGCTCGCGTCACCGCCGGCCGGGCGGAAGCCACCCACCATGGCACCGGGCCCGGCCGGTCTGACCCCGGTCTTCGAGCGCGTTCCGCGTACGGGCGGCGCCGCGGCTGGCGAGAAGGTCGTGGCCCTGACCTTCGACGCGGACATGACCGCCGACCAGGGGCCCCGCGCGGCCTCGGGCGAGCGCTTCGACCATCCGGAACTGATCGCGCTGCTGCGGCGGCTGAAAGTCCCCTCGACGATCTTCATGACGGGCCGGTGGGCGCAGGAGTATCCGGCGCAGGCCCGGTCGATCGGTACCGACCCGCTGTTCGAGATCGCCAACCACTCGTACCGGCACTACGCCTTCACGTCTCCCTGCTACGGCCTGCCGGTCGTCGGGAAGGCGGACATGCGCGAGGACGTGCGGCGCGCCTTCGCCGCGTTCCGCGCTGCGGGGGCGCGCAATGTGGTGCCGTACTTCCGCTTTCCCGGCGGCTGCTACGACGAGGCGGCGCTGCGCACACTGGCCTCGGAGAAGGTGACGGCGGTGCAGTGGGACGTCGTCAGCGGTGACGCGTTCGCCAAGGACGCGGACGCGGTGGCCGAGCAGGTGCTGGCGGGGGTGACGCCGGGATCGCTGGTGGTCATGCACTGCACGCGCAGCGCGGCACCGGTGACCGACGAGGCCGTGAAGCGGGTGGTGCCGGAGCTGCGCGCGCGTGGCTACCGGTTTGTGAAGGTCTCCGAGCTGATGCGGGGCTGAGCCGCGGATCGGCCGTCGGGCAGCGCGGACGGACGGGGCGCGCCCTGAGAACCTTCCAGGCCGCCGACGTCAGCCGGAGCAGGCCGTGCGCTCCGCTTCCCGCCATTCGCACACCGGGCACAGGGTGATGCCCTTGGCCGACTCCGGATACTCCGTCGGCTCGCGGCACAGCACGCATTCGGCGAACGGAGGACCCGCGTCGGTGCCCGTGGTCACCGGCTCCGGTGCGGGAGTCCCGCAGTACGAATCGTCCATACGTACGAGGGTACTCACTCGCGCACCGCGGTGAGCCGGCAGACGAGCGCTGCCACCGCGGCGGCGCCCGCGAGGGCGCCGGCCAGCGGCAGGACCGGCAGGTGCACCGTCCCGGACAGCGATCCGGACACCAGGCCCGTCACCGCGTACTTCGCCGGTGAACCACTGGTCACGAGGGCGAGCAGGACGCCCAGCACGGTGGCCACCACCGACCAGCCCCGGCGGTGCAGCACCGGCCGGGTGCACAGGGCCCCGGCCATCGCGCCCACCAGGACGCAGCACACGGTGGCGAGCAGCCCGGCGAGTCCGGCGGCCGGCAAGGGCACGTCGACGGCGCCGTCGGTGCTGACCGGTGCGCTGATCAGCAGGACGACGGTGACGGCCACGACGCCCGGGACCAGTGCCGAGCCCACGGCGGCGAGCAGCACGGAGAGGTGGACCCGCGGCTGCCCGACGACGGCGGCGGCGACGGTCCGCGCGGCGGGCGGCTCCTGGGTGGCACAGAGCTGGACGAACCACGCGGTGACCGGCACCAGCCCGGCGGCGGCGTAGCCGAGCGAGTCGAGGACGGGCTGCCCAGACCGGACCCCGACGGCGAGGAAGGCCGCGTAGAGGAGGACGGGGGCAAGCCAGCGCTGCGAGCGGCAGAGGTGGGCGGCCTGGTAGCGGAGGAGGGCCACCACGGCCCGGACGGGTGCGCCGCCCCGCGCGGGCGGGGGAGCCGAGGCGGGCGCGGGAGCCGAAGCGGCAGGCGCCGGAGTGCTCACCGGCAACTGCCGGGGAACGGGCGCGGGTTCCGGTCCGGCGGCGGGCTGCGGTTCCGGGGTCTCGCCGGCGGGTGACACCTGCTGGATGTGCCAGGGCCGGTGCGCCGTGAGGAGCGTGCGCAGGAGCGCGTCCGAGTCGGCCGCCGGCACCGTGAGGCGCACCGTTCCGTCTGGGCTCCGCTCCGGTGCGGAATGGCCCGGAAGGCCGGCGGGCAGGACGGCGTCCGGCGGCCCCGTGGCCTCGATGCGGACACGGGGGCCGGAGGGCCGCCGGGTGGCACGGACCGTCACCGGGGCGAGGGCGCGGCCGTCGATTCCGTACGCGGCGTCCACCGCGTCGGCCAGCCGGCGCGGGTCGTGGTCGACGAAGACGACGGTCGCACCGGACGCGACCAGTTCGGCGACGGCCCGGTCCAGTTCCTCGCGGGCCGGCCGGTCCAGGCCCGTCCACGCCTCGTCGAGGACGAGCAGCCCGGGGCCGGCCAGCAGCGCCTGCGCGACGGCCACCTTCTGGCTGGTGCCCTTGGAGAGTTCGGCGAGGGGCGTACGTGCGTGCTCGGCGGCCCCGAACCGTGTCAGCCAGTCCCGCGCCCGCTCCGCCGCCTCCCCGGTCGGCAGGCCCTGGACGCGGCCGAGGTGGACGAGGTAGCCGGCCGCCGTGAACGGCAGGGCCGCGGCGAAGCGCTCGGGGACGTACGCCGTCCGCGGCCGCCGGCCGGTGATCCGGCCCTCGCTCGGTGCGTCGATCCCGGCGAGCAGCCGCAACAGGGTCGACTTGCCGGTGCCGTTGGCGCCCTCGATCCGGACCAGGGCCCCCGCGGGCAGTTCCATGCCGACCCCGCGCAGGACCCAGGGGCCGCCGAGACCGTACCGGCGGCCCACACCCCGCAGCTTCAGTTGCCCGACGCCTTCTCGGGCCTGGCCTCGCTCGGCCGCACGATCACGAACCCCTCGCCCTGGAGCATCAGTTGGACGGCCTCGCCCGATCCGCCGCGCACCATCGAACCGAAGCTCTGCGAACGGTGCAGGGACGTGGTGAGCCGCTCGCTCCAGCCGACGACCGCGTCCGTGTCGACGTACACCGGCTGCGCCGCCGTGACGGGGATCACCAGCGGCTGACCCTCACATATCAGTCCGAGCTTTCCGAAGCCGCTGAAGACACTGTTGAAGAGGCCGCCACCGGTCATCCCGGCCCCCTTCACGGTCTTGATCTCGTACGACAGGGTGGCGTCGAAACACAGGACGTTGCGGCCGTTGACGGTCAGGACGTCGCCCTGCTCCATCTCCACGATGAAGCAGCTCGCCGCCTCGTGGGCGAACCACGCCTCACCCTGGCCGCGGACCGCCATGAGCGCCAGGCCCTCGCCGGTGACCGCGCGCTTGAGCATGCCGCCGATGCCCTGGCCCTTGCGCTCGAACTGGAGATTGCCGCGGAAGGCGATCATCGAGCCCTGGCGTGCGTGCATCTCGCCGTTGACTGCGTACTTGATGGACTTGTTGTTCTGCAGGGTCATTCCGGGGACGGTGGCCTGCTGGACCATGTGCTCGCTGGAAAAGAGATCGCTCTTCATGCGGAGCATCCTCACCCGGAGCCTTTCGTTCCGCCAAGAAGCGGGTCCCAGGTGCCTGGCAGACTGGGCGGGTGAGCAGCAACGACATCCCCGCGTCCGAGTCCGCCGGCACGTATCCCGCCGGGTCCGTTCCCACGGACAGCCCGTTCCGGACGGAGCCGACCGTCCGCGACGAGGCCCCGCAGTACGTCCTGCCGCTGGTGGTGCACATCGAGAAGGCGGCGCCCCCGGCCCGTACCGACGCGCTGCGCACCGCCGCGCGTGCCGTGCTCACGATCCTCTCCGACGAACGCTCGCTCGACGAGGGAGAGTGGGCGCAGGTCATGCGGGACTGGCAGGACGCCCGGATCCGCAAGGTGGTGCGCCGGGCACGCGGCGCGGAGTGGCGCAAGGCGTGCGCGCTGCCCGGGATCACCGTCACCGGCGACAGCGCCGAGGTGCGGGTCTACCCGCCGGTGCCACTGGACGGCTGGCCGAAGGAACTGGCCAGACTCCAGGTGTCGGGCACGGATCTCGACGACCCCGACCCCCCGGCCGCCCCCGACCCGGCCGGTCCTGTGCTCTGGCTCAACCCCGACCTCGACATGTCGGCGGGCAAGACGATGGCCCAGGCCGGGCACGGCGCCCAGCTCGCCTGGTGGGAGCTGTCGGACACCGAGCGCAAGGCGTGGCGCGAGGCCGGCTTCCCGCTCGCGGTGGCCACCCCGGACGCGGCCCGCTGGCGGGAGCTCACCGTGAGCGGCCTGCCGGTGGTGCGTGACGCCGGGTTCACCGAGATCGCCCCGGGGTCCTGCACGGTGGTCGCCGACCATCCCGCGCTGCGCCGCTGACTGAACATCCCTGCGCACACTTACGTACCTCCCGATACTGCCGTACCGGCATTACCGCCAAGTAGCCTGCACGGCGAATCAGTTGGCGGTTGATTCGACGCTGTCACGCATCGGCCCGGGAGAAACCTTGTTGCGACGCATCAACGGAACGGCCCTCATCATCGCGGCGCTCGTCGCCACGCTCGGCGCGCTCGCCTTCCCCATGTGGTCGTACGCCGACCGCTCGGGCACCGGCGAAGCCAACCTCAACGCGTCGAGCGTCGCCACCCAGTGGGGGCCGCTCTCCGCGACCGACCGGGACTTCCTGATCAAGGTGCGGCTCGCCGGGCTGTGGGAGCTGCCCGCCGGGCAGCAGGCGATCCAGCGGGCCCCCAGCGAGGCCACGAAGGCCGCGGGTGACCACCTCGTCGTGGGTCACACCGATCTGGACCGACGGGCCCGGGACGTGGCGGCCAAGCTCGGGATCGAGCTGCCGAACCAGCCCACCGCCCAGCAGCAGGCCTGGCTGCGGGAGCTCACGGCGGCGAGCGGCGAGGAGTACGAGCGGAAGTTCGCCAACCTGCTGCGGGCCGCGCACGGCAAGGTGTTCGCGCTGGTCGCCCAGGTGCGGCACACCACCCGTAACGCGCTGATACGGCAGCTGGCGTCGGACGCCAATCAGACGGTGCTCGATCACATCACCATGCTGGAGGGCACCGGATTCGTCGACTTCGACCGCCTGGCGCGCGAGGCGGCGGGCGCCTCGACGGCCAGTCCCTCGGGCCCGCCCGGACCGTCCGGCGGAGGGGTGCCGCAGGTCCCGGTGCCGGTCACACCCACCGGGGACCAGTCGTTCACCTCCCGCCCCGTGCCCGCCACGATGATGCCGATGCCCTGACGGGTGGCTCCCGGCGGGAACCTCAAATGAAGCTCTGAACGTCCCCCTGTTCGGATTCAGCACCGCCCGCCGGGGCCATCACCCCTGCACGGAACGACCTGGGGGGACACGTATGAGGCTGGGAATCGGGATCGGCTGGCGGCCGGAGATCGCGGACACCGTGGCGACGCTGCCCGGAATCGACTGGGTCGAGGCGGTCGCGGAGAACATCTGCACCGGCCACCCCCCGGAGGCGCTGATGCGGCTCAGGGAGCGCGGCGTCACCGTCGTCCCGCACGGTGTCTCCCTCGGGCTCGGCGGCGCCGACCGCCCGGACCCCGGCCGTCTCTCGGACCTGGCGGCGCGGGCCACCCTGCTCGGTGCGCCGCTGGTGACGGAGCACATCGCGTTCGTGCGCGGCGGGGGGCCGCTCACCGCGTCGCCGAGGCTCGAAGCGGGCCATCTGCTGCCCGTGCCCCGCACCTGGGACACCCTGGACGTCCTGTGCGAGAACGTACGGATCGCACAGGACTCGCTGCCCGTGCCGCTGGCGCTGGAGAACATCGCGGCGCTGATCTCCTGGCCCGACGAGGAGCTGACCGAGGGGCAGTTCCTCGCCGAACTCGTCGAGCGCACCGGGGTCCGGCTGCTGATCGACGTCGCCAATCTGCACACCAACCACGTCAACCGCGGCGAGGACCCGGCCACGGCGCTCGACGAGCTGCCCGTCGAGGCCATCGCGTACGTCCATGTCGCGGGCGGCGTCCAGAAGGACGGTGTCTGGCACGACACGCACGCACACCCCGTGACGCGGCCCGTGCTCGACGTCCTCGCCGAGCTGCGCTCCCGGACAGACCCGCCCGGCGTGCTGCTGGAGCGCGACGACGACTTCCCGCCCGCCGCCGAACTGGCGGGCGAACTGACCACGATCCGCACGACCCTGGAGGCCGCGGCGGCTTCCTCCCGGGCGGACGGGGCGCGGTCGGAGGGCGGGCGCCCCGAGCGGGCCGCGGCCCCGGTGGAGGGCGCCCGGGACCGCTCCGCCGTCGCCCAGACCGCCCTGCTCTCGGCGCTGGTCGCGGGCACCCCCGCGCCGGAGGGCTTCGACCACAGGCGGCTCGCGGTGCAGAGCCGGGCCCTGGCCGCGAAGCGGGCCGGGGTCGTCGCGAAGGTGGCCCCGGAACTCCCGGAGATCCTCGGCGACGGCTACCGCCGCGCGTTCATCGACTACGCGAGGACCCACCCGATGACCGACGGGTACCGTCGCGACGCGGTGGACTTCGCCGAGCGGCTGCTGATCGACGGGCTCCCGGCGGACCACGTGGCCCGGCGCCGGCTGACCCGCTGGTGGCAGGACTGCGTCGATCCGCGTCCGCAGCGCCGTACCGTCCGACTGGTCCGTGCGGCCCGTGCCGCTCTCGTGGGGAAGTGACCCGATGAACGCTCTCGCCATCCTGCTGAACCTCGCCGTGGCTGTCACCTCGGTCCTTCTGATCTCCCGCGCCGTCGCCGCTCGCCGCTCCGTCCCGGGAGCCGACAGCCAGGTGCACGACCTCTACGAGGCGGCTTTCCTCAACGGCGGCCCGGCCAGAGTGGTGGACACCGCGCTGACCGCCCTGCATACGGACGGCCGGCTGACCGTCGGCGGTCCCGGCATCGTCGCCGTCCTGCGGAACGAGGCCCGCGATCCGGTGGAACGCGCCGTACTCCAGGAGCTCGCCGCAGCCCCGAGCGGCGCGCTGCACACGCTGCGGGCCGCGGTGATGCGCCACCCCGCCGTACAGGAGACCGGCGACGGGCTCGCGGCGCGCGGTCTGCTCGTCGCCCCCGCCACGCACCGCCCGCTCCGCGTGTGGGCCCTCGCCCAGGGCATCGGCTGCATCGTGGCCCTGCCGGTCTCCCTGGTGCTCACCTTCGTCCAGTACGCCCTGCAGGAGGGCTACTCGGACATCCCGTTCCCCTTCATCGTCAAGGTGCTGCCCATCCTGCTGATCGGCTCCGTGACCGGCATGGTCGTGGCCTCGTCCACCACGAGGCGGATCACAGCTGCGGGCCGGCGGGCGGCCGACGCCTACCGCGCCGCGCACGCCTACGCGATGACCCCGGCCCACCTGGTGGCCACGCTGGGGCTGCGCGCGCTGCCCGACCCCGTACTCCAGGCCCAGCTGATCGCCGCAGCCCGGGTCCGGACCACCGGACGGCGCGGGTCCTCGGTGTCCACGGACTCCTCGGCCGCCTCTCCGGCGCTCCTCGTGCCGGCGGTGTGGTGCGCCGGGGTGGGTCCCGGCAGTGCGAGCTGCGGGAGTTCCAGCGGAGGCGGCAGCGGCAGCGGGGGCGGCTGCGGAGGCGGAGGCGGGGGCGGCTGCGGCTCGGGCGGCGGGTCCTCCTGCAGCTCCGGCTCCAGCTGCGGAGGGAGCAGCGGTGGCGGGGGCGGCGGGTCGAGCTGCGGAGGCAGTTCCGGCGGTTCCAGCTGCGGAAGCAGTTCCTGAGCACAGGCCGAAACCGGCCAGGCGTACCGGCTGTTGGACCAGGGCGCGTCCGCATCGTGAACAGGGCATGGCGCAGCGGGCCCCCCTCGCACTAGAAATCCGGGCATGCTCTGGGTCTTGTTCCTGCTGGTCGCGTGGGCCGTGGCGGCTTTGTCATGTATCCGCCTCTGCCTCGCCACCGCCGTGGTGGCGCCCCGGCCCGCCGCCACCACGCCGGAACCCGCACGCCACGCACTGAATCTGTACGAGACGGCCTTCCTGGCCGGGGGCCCGCACCGGGTCGCCGATCTGGCGCTGGTCTCGATGCATCTGCGGCGCCGGCTGCTGCTCGCCCACACCGGCTGGGCGACCGTCGTCGATCCCGAGGGCCGTGACGAGGTCGAACGCACCGTCATACGGGCCATAGGGCCGGAGGGTCAGTCCCGGATAGCGCCGGTACGGGCCGCCGCGGCCGCCGCCGAGGGCGTACGCGCCCTGGCCGACCGGCTCGTCGCCGCGGGCCTGGCCGTTCCGCACGGGACCCGTACGGGCGTCGCGTCGGCGGCACGTGCGGTGCGCGCTTCGGCGGTTCTCGTCGTGGTGCTGGCCGGCGCCGCGGTGCTCCTCCCGGGCCGGGAGTCGGACGGCGCGGGACCGGTGGTGGCCTGGTTCGGGTTGCCGTTGGTGCTCACGCTGGGGTGCCTCGCGATCGCCCGCGTCGAGAACTACCCGTACAGCCCGTGGGCCTCGCCGTCCGGGCAGCAGCGGCTCGACTCCCTGCCCGCCCCGGTGTCCGGCGCCGACCGCGACCTGCTGGCCGCGGTGGCCGTCCAGGGTGTGCGCGCCGTGGAGGACCCCGCCCTGCGTGCGGCCCTGACCGGGCGTCGGACCGGCTGGTCGGCCCATCCGGGGCATTACATGTGACATTGCGGTGTGGTGCTTTACATCGCTGATCACGCGCCCGACCATCCCTCTTCGGCTTCACGGGGCCGCCGGTCCCACCGGTCCCACGGACCCAACCGGTCCCACCGGCTGTACGAAGGGAACGCGCGTGAGAGCAGCAGCGCTGTACGGAACCGTCGTGTGCGTGGCCCTGGCGGTCGCGTCCGCTCCCCCGCCCCCCGCCACGGCCCTCGACCGCACACCGCCTCCGTCCGCCGAGGCGCGCGGCACCCAGCTCGCGGCGGCCCGCGCCGCGGCCACCGGAATCTCCTTCGGGCCGTGTCCCGAGGAGGAGATGCTGCCCGATTCCCTCCGGTGCGGCACCGTCCGCGTCCCGCTGGACTACGCGGCGCCGTACGGCCGGCAGATCGAACTCGTCGTCAGCCGCGCGCTCGCGACCGGCGATGCTGACGAGCACCAGGGCTCGTTCGTCTACAACCCGGGCGGGCCCGGCGCGTCCAGCATCACCTTCCCGCTGGTCGGTGAGATGCCGGAGTGGAAGAAGATCGCCCGCGCGTACGACATCGTGGGCTACGCCCCGCGCGGCGTCACCCCCTCGGCCCCGCTCTCCTGCCAGGACCCCGCCGCGTTCGCCGAGGCGCCCGCCGACCTGCCGGTGCACCCCTCACCGGCGTACAAACAGCGGCGGATCGAGCGGGCCAAGGCGTACGCGGACGGCTGCGCGCGCGACGCGGGTCCGGCGCTGCGGCACTACACCTCGCTCAACAACGCCCGTGATCTGGACGTCCTGCGGGCGGCGCTCGGTGAGCGGAGGCTGACGTTCATGGGCGCCTCGTACGGCACGTACTTCGGGGCGGTGTACGCCACGCTCTTCCCCTCGCACGTCCGGCGCCTGGTCTTCGACTCGGCCGTCGATCCCGACCCGGACCAGATCTGGTACCGCTCGAACCTCGACCAGTCGCCGGCCTTCGAGTCCCGCTGGGAGGACTTCCGGACCTGGGTCGCCAAGCACGATGCGGTCTACCGCCTCGGCACCGACGCCGAGGCGGTGCAGCGGAGTTACGACACCGTGCGCAGGGCCGTCGCCCGGCGGCCCGCGGGCGGGAAGGTCGGGCCCGCACAGCTGCACTCCGCGTTTCTCGGCGCCGTGTACTACGACGACTACTGGGCGATGCGGGCGACGGCGCTCTCGGAGTACGTACGGGGCAATCCGAAGCCGCTGGCCGACCAGGCGTCACCCCGCGCGGCGGCGGCGCGGGACAACGAGAACGCCAACGCGGTCTACACGGCGGTCCAGTGCAACGACGCGCCGTGGCCGACGGACTGGCGGGTGTGGGACCGCGACCACACGGCGGTCGCCAGGATCGCCCCGTTCGAGACCTGGGCCAATGCCTGGATGAACCTGCCGTGCGCCTACTGGCCCGCGCCCCGGCAGGAGCCCGTCGACGTCCGTACGGAGTGGGGCGAGCTGCCCCCGGTCCTCATCCTGGCGGCCGAACGCGATGCGGCGACCCCGTACGAGGGAGCGCTCGCCCTCCAGCGGCGGCTGCGCGGCGCGGCGCTCGTTACGGAGCGGAGCGCCGGCTCGCACGGCGTCGGCGGCGGCACCAACGCCTGCGTCAACAAGCATCTGGAGGCGTACCTGCTGACCGGAAGAACACCGGTGCGGCGCGCGGAATGCGCGCCGCACCGGGAGCCGAACCCGGTGTCGCTGGAACGACGGGCGGGGCGAGAAGTGCCGGTGCCCACCGTCTGATCTTCCGGGTTGGGGTGGTCGGGAATCGCTGGCTATGCGAGCCCGGCCACCAGGTCTGCGACCGACTTGCGGCGGCCCGTGTAGAACGGGACCTCTTCGCGGACGTGGAGCCGCGCCTCGGAGGCGCGCAGGTGGCGCATGAGGTCGACGATGCGGTACAGCTCGTCGGCCTCGAACGCGAGAAGCCACTCGTAGTCGCCGAGGGAGAAGGAGGCGACGGTGTTGGCGCGGACGTCCGGGTAGCCGCGGGCCATCTTGCCGTGGTCCGCGAGCATGCGACGGCGGTCCTCGTCCGGCAGCAGGTACCAGTCGTAGGAGCGCACGAAGGGGTAGACGCTGATGTAGTTGCGCGGCGTCTCGTCGGCCAGGAAGGCCGGGATGTGCGACTTGTTGAACTCGGCGGGGCGGTGCAGCGCCATGTTCGACCAGACCGGCTCCAGGGCGCGGCCCAGCCTGGTGCGCCGGAAGAGGTTGTACGCCTCCTGGAGCTCGTCGGCCGTCTCGGCGTGCCACCAGATCATGAGGTCCGCGTCGGCGCGCAGCCCGGACACGTCGTACGTACCGCGCACGGTGACGTCCTTCGCGGTGAGCTGGTCGAACAGCTCCTGGACCTCATCGGCGTAGCCGGCACGGTCCAGCGGCAGCACGTCGCGCAGCTTGAAGACCGACCACAGGGTGTAGCGGATGACCTCGTTGAGGTCCTTGGCCTTCTTGCCGGCGTTCGGGGCCTTGCTTGATGTCGCACTCTCAGCAGCACTCATACGGCTATTGTCCCGCCTCGCTCCGAGTGCCCTGAACCAGGGGTGGGGTGTCGATGATCTCCCCCGTGATGTCGCGGGCGATCTCGTCCGCCGCGCGCTGGGCACTCGCGATGCAGGCCGGGATGCCGACACCGTCGTACACCGCTCCGCACACCCGGAGACCCGGCAGCTTGGCGACCTCCTCGCGGATACGGGCGACGCGGGTGAGGTGTCCGACCGGATACTGCGGGAGGCCGCCGATCCACCGGGTGACCTCGGTGTCGACGGGGGCGGCCGCGAGTCCGGTCGCGTCGGCGAGGTCGCGCAGGGACACGTCGACGAGCTCGTTGTCCTCGCGGTGGAGGTGGTCCTCCTCGCCGTACCTGCCCACGGACGTACGCAGGACGAAGAGATCGGGCGCGGCGTCCGCCACCCACTGCCACTTGTGGCTGGAGAAGGTGGACGCCTTGATCGTGCGGCCGTCGACCGGCGGTACGAGGAAGCCGGAGCGCCCCTGGAGCGCCTCGGTCGCCGCGATGTCGGAGCGTCGGAACGCCATGGTGACGAGGGCCATCGAGGCGTACTCGACCCCGGCCAGTTCGGCGGAGGCGGCCGGGGACTCGGCGGCGAGGAGTGTCGAGGCGGACCAGGCGGGGGTGGCCAGGACGATCCCGTCGGCGGTGATCACGCGGGTGTCGGTCCGGACGTCCCAGCCCGCGGCGGTCCGGGTCAGGCCGAGAACGGGCGTACGGGTCAGGATCTCGGCTCCCCCGGCGCGTACGGCACCGGCGACGGCGTCGGGCAGGCTGCCGATGCCGCCGTCGATGCCCTGGAACACCGGGCCCGTCTGCTGCCGGGCCGCGGCCCTCTCCTGGGCACGCCGTACGCCGTCGAGCAGCGAGCCGCCCTCCTTCACGACCTCGAAGAGCTGCGGTACGGCGGCGCGCATCGAGATCCGGTAGGCGTCGCCGGCGTACACCCCGCCGAGCAGCGGCTCCACGAGCCGGTCGACGACCTCGCGGCCGAGCCGGTCGGCGACGTACGCGCCCACGGCGACGTCGTCGCCCACGGCGGTGGGGGTCAGGTCGCGTTCCTCGGCGATACGGGCGAGGCCCGCCGGGGAGAGGAGGCCGCTGAGCGCCGCCGGGTCGCCGGGGACGCCCATGAGGTGGCCCTTGGGCATGGGGCGCAGTGCGTCCCGGGTCCACACCGACGCGGTGGCGGTGGCGGGCGGCTGGAGACGGTCGCCGAGTCCGACGGCCCTGGCCAGTCCGACCGCTTCGGGGCGGCGCGCGAGCATCGACTCCGCGCCGAGATCCACCAGCGTCCCCGCGATCTCGCCCGTCATGAGCTTGCCGCCGACGCGGTCCGTCGCCTCCAGGAGCGTGACGCGCAGCCCGGTGGCGAGCAGCCGGTGCGCGGCGGCCAGACCGGCGATGCCGCCGCCGATGACGACGACATGACCCGTGCGCGTGTTCACGCGCTGATGAGAACCCTGCATGGGTCCACTCTCTCAAACCCGTACCGAGTCCCGACCGTGACCGCATCGAAACCGCTGGCAGGCAACCCGGACCCGGGTGCCGCACGTCGAACCGGCAACGTCAACCACCACCCTGGGGGGACCAGTTATGGACACCGAGCGGCACATGGACCGACCACTCGCCCTGTCGCTTCCCGACCGGCGGAACCGGCGCACCACCGCGGCGCTGGCCGCGGGTCTGCTGGCCGCCCTGCTGGCCGTCGGCGGCTGCGGCGCCGACGATGCCGGCAGCGGGAACGACAAGGCCATGTCACAGGCGGACTCGAAGGCGGACGGCGCCGGTTCGGCGGCGGACAGGTCGTCCGCGGCGAAGTCCGCCGACGGCTCCAGTAGCGCGGCTGAGGCCGACAAGCCGAAGTCGGCCGTCACCCACGTCATCCGCACGTCCACGCTGTTCGTCGAGGTGAAGGACGTAACGAGGGCGGTCGCGGCGGCCCGGGCCACGACGGAGGGCGCCGGGGGTCTCGTGTCGAACGAGAGCACGGAGCGGGTCGACGACGAGCACGAGAGCTCGCACCTCGTGCTGCGCGTGCCCGAGGACCGGTACCCGGACGTCCTGCGGAGTCTCGCGGGCTCCGGGAAGCTGCTGTCCCGAACGTCGAACGCGAAGGACGTCACCGACCAGGTCGTCGACGTCGACAGCCGGATCGCCACCCAGAAGGCGAGCGTCGCCCGGGTCCGGAAGCTGATGGACCAGGCCGAGAAGCTCTCCGACGTGGTGACGCTGGAGGGTGAACTGAGCAGCCGCCAGGCTTCCTTGGAGTCCCTCCTCGCCCAGCAGGCCAGTCTGAGGGACCGCACCTCGCTGGCGACGATCACGCTCGAGCTCGTGGAGCCGGATTCCCCGGCCGCGAAGCCGGACGACGACGAGCCGGGCTTCCTGGACGCGCTGGGCGGCGGCTGGGACGCGTTCGTGACGATGCTGCGCTGGATCGCCATGGCGATCGGGGCGTCGGCCCCGTTCCTGGCGGTGGCGGCGATCGCCCTGCTGGTCTGGCGCCGGCTGCGCAACCGCAGGACCCCGGCCGCCGGACCGCAGCCGAGCCCGTCCGCGGCCCCGGCCTCCGAACCGTCCGAGGCGAGGCCCGCGAGCCCGTCGGGCGACTGAGTGCGGCGGCCGAGGACACAGGGGGCCGCAGGGCACGCGACCCGTACGGCGTCGTAGCGTGGGCCACCGGACACGCACGGCGAAGGGACCCGGCATGGCAGCGGAGCGACTGGTCGTCATCGGGGGCGGCGCGGCGGGGCAGTGCGCCCCGGGGCAGGCCCCCCGGCGCAAAGGGGCCCCCCCGCGGAGCAAAGGCGGGGTAGAGCCGGGGCCCCTAACCCCGGAAAAC
>NZ_JBHXQO010000006.1:0-197882 GCF_042717135.1 Streptomyces sp. NPDC058620 | reverse complement strand
TTGGGGGGGGCCCCCTGACCCGCTCGGTGTGGGCACCCGGTTGGGCAGGGGCGCTAGTGGTCGCCTGGGGGGGCGCGGGGGCGGGCATGTCCGCCGCGTCGCAGGCCCGCAGGCTCAAGGGGCCCCACGAGCTGAGCATCGTCGTCTTCGAGCGGGGCCACTTCACCTCGTACTCCGCCTGCGGCATCCCGTACTGGGTGGGCGGGGACGTCGAGCAGCGGGACGACCTCATCGCCCGTACGCCCGAGGAGCACCGGGCCCGCGCCATCGATCTGCGGATGCGCACCGAGGTGACGGAGATCGACGTCACGGGACAGCGGGTGCGCGCCGTGGACCGGGACAGCGGCGAGGCGTCCTGGACGGGCTTCGACAAACTGGTGATCGCGACGGGCGCCCGCCCGGTCCGCCCGGATCTTCCGGGGATGGACTCCGCCGGTATCCACGGGGTGCAGACCCTGGACGACGGGCAGGCGCTGCTGGACTCCCTGGACCGGGCGCGGGGCCGGCGCGCGGTCGTCGTCGGCGCGGGTTACATCGGTGTCGAGATGGCGGAGGCGCTGCTGAACCGCGGCTTCGAGGTCACGGTGCTCAACCGCGGGGCTCAGCCGATGGCGACGCTCGACCCGGACATGGGCCGTCTCGTGCACGAGGCGATGGACGGGCTCGGCATCACGACGGTGAGCGGCGCCGCGGTCACCGAGATCCTCACCGGCCCCGACGGCAGGGTCACGGGCGTCGCCACGGACGCGGAGACCTACCCGGCCGATGTGGTGGTGCTGGGGATCGGCGTCACGCCGGAGACGACGCTGGCCGGTTCGGCGGGCCTCCCGCTCGGCGTCCACGGCGGCCTGCTGACGGACCCGTCGATGCGTGTCACTGGCTACGACAACATCTGGGCTGGCGGCGACTGCGTAGAGGTCCTGGACCTGGTCTCGGGACGCCTGCGCCACATCGCGCTCGGCACCCACGCCAACAAGCACGGCCAGGTCATCGGGGCGAACGTGGGCGGCGGCTACGGGACGTTCCCCGGAGTCGTCGGTACGGCGGTGAGCAAGGTCTGCGACCTGGAGATCGCCAGGACCGGGCTGCGCGAGAAGGACGCGAAGGCGGTCGGGCTGCGGTTCGTCACGGCGACGATCGAGTCGACCGGCCGGGCGGGCTACTACCCGGGGGCGCAGTCGATGACCGTGAAGATGCTCGCGGAGTACCGCACGGGCCGGCTGCTCGGCGTGCAGATCGTGGGCCGCGAGGGGGCGGCGAAGCGCGTGGACATCGCGGCGGTGGCGCTCACCGCGCGGATGACCGTGGACCAGATGACGGCACTCGACCTCGGCTACGCCCCGCCGTTCTCACCGGTCTGGGACCCCGTCCTGGTGGCGGCCCGCAAGGCGAACGCGGCGGTACGGGCGGCAGGCTCCGCCTGACGTACCGCCGCGCGAACGCGGTCAGCGCGCCGTCTGCGTGTGCACGTACTCCACGAGGCGGGTCAGCGAGTCCGGGTCGGTCGTCGGCATGACGCCGTGGCCGAGGTTGAAGACATGGCCTTCGAGACCGGCGGCGGCGTCGAGCACCTCGCGGGCCTTGGCCTCCACCGTCTCGGTGGGCGCGAAGAGGACCGCGGGGTCGAGGTTGCCCTGGAGCGCCTTGCCGGGGCCGACCCGGCGTGCGCCCTCGTCCATGGGGACCCGCCAGTCGACACCGACGACGTCCGCGCCGGCCTCGCCCATCAGGCCGAGGAGCTCACCGGTGCCGACGCCGAAGTGGATGCGGGGCACGCCGTACGGGGCGACGGCGTCGAAGACCTTCGCCGAGGCCGGCATGACCGAGCGCCGGTAGTCGGCGGGGGCCAGGGCGCCCACCCAGGAGTCGAAGAGCTGGACCGCGGACGCCCCCGCCTCGATCTGGACCTTCAGGAAGGCGCCGGTGATCTCCGCGAGCCGGTCGAGCAGGTCGGCCCAGAGCTCCGGGTCGCCGTACATCATCGCCTTGGTGCGCTCGTGGTTGCGGGACGGGCCGCCCTCCACGAGGTAGCTCGCGAGAGTGAACGGTGCTCCGGCGAAACCGATGAGCGGAGTGGACCCCAGCTCGGCGGTGAGCATGCCCATGGCCTCGGTGACGTACGGGACGTCCTCGGGCGTGAGATCGCGCAGCCGGGCCAGATCGGCGCGGGTACGGATCGGCTCGGCGATCACCGGGCCGACGCCGGGCCTGATGTCGAGGTCGATGCCGATGGCCTTGAGCGGGACGACGATGTCGCTGAAGAAGATCGCGGCGTCGACCTTGTGGCGGCGGACGGGCTGCAGCGTGATCTCGGTGACGAGCTCCGGCATCATGCAGGAGTCGAGCATCGCGATGCCCTCGCGGACCTTCAGGTACTCGGGAAGCGAGCGCCCCGCCTGGCGCATGAACCAGACCGGGGTGTGCGGCACGGGCTCGCGTCGGCACGCCTTGAGGAACGCCGACTCATGGGTGGCGGATGACTTCGTCTGCTGGCCCGAGGGGCGATCGTTGGCACTCACGTCAAGAATCTTCGCACGAAGCCGTAAGGAGCTTGTGCCGCCCGGGTGTCCCTCCCTGCGCGAGGCTCCGGTTCCGCCTACTCTTCCCCGCATGGCTCCGGCTCAGGGACAATATTCCGATCATTCCGATGGCGCTGACAGCAAGGACAGTACGGAGGAGGCATCCGTCCCGCCCGCGTTCCGGTCGGCGGTCGACGCGTTGCGCTCCGCGCGGCTGCGCCCAGAACTCGAGGTCGAGCCGACGAAGCCGCCTCAGCGTCTCGCTCCGCACGCGTACGCCCTGGAGGCGGCGGTCGTCGACGGCGAGGACGATCTCGCCGACGGCCGTCTCGTACTCCTTCACGATCCGTCGGGACACGACGCCTGGCAGGGCACCTTCCGTCTGGTGACGCTCGTGCGGGCTGAGCTCGAGCCGGAGATGGCGGCCGACCCGCTGCTGCCCGAGGTGTGCTGGTCCTGGCTGACGGGGGCCCTGGACGCGCGCGGGCTGTCGTACGGGGAGGCAGGCGGCACCGTGACACGTTCCGGATCGCACTACTTCGGCGCGCTCTCCTCGCGCCGGCCCGAGACCCAGATCGAGATCAGGGCCTCCTGGACGCCCCGTGAGGGGCGAGGCGGGGCGCCGGACGCGGCGGCGCACCTGGTGGCGTGGGGGGATCTGCTCTGCCAGATCGCCGGACTGCCGCCGTCGGGAATGTCCGACGCGACGGTGGTGACACTGCCTCAGCGACGCGGACCCCAGGTTTCGTAACACTGCGTCACATTGCTCGCACATGCACCGGCTCTCTTTTCGTACAATCGATCGCGCGTCCTATTTGCCCGAATTGTTACTCACCAAATCGTGATCTTCCTCTAAAGGAGGACGGGTCTGCTGCCGAAGAGGTCAATGACCCTTCAAGCACGGTTCGCCCCGGCTTCATCCCCGAGCCGGCCCGTCCCGCCACTCCCCAGGAGGCCTGGTGTCCGTTCTCCTCGAGCAGCCCGCAAGCCTGGTCGCCTACCGCCCGAACAAGCCGACGGCCATGGTCGTCGTCGCCGACCCCCGTGTCCGTTCCACCGTCACCCGGCACCTGTGGGCACTCGGAGTTCGTGACGTCATCGAGGCGTCATCCATCGCGGAGGCCCGTCCCCGAATCGGCAACCCGCGCGACATCTGCGTTGCCGACGTCCACCTGCCCGATGGTTCCGGGCTGACCCTGCTGTCCGAGACCCGAGCCGCGGGCTGGCCGAACGGCCTTGCCCTCTCCGCCGCCGACGACATCGGTGCCGTACGCAACGCCCTCGCGGGCGGCGTGAAGGGCTATGTCGTCACCGGCACCCGTACGAACATCGGCCACCCCACCCGCCCCGGCGTCGCACCGATCGGAGCCAATGCCGCCCGTATGCACCGTCGGCCTCCCGGTTCCCCGAGCCACCCGGGCGGCTACCGCGAACTGTCAGGCCGCGAGGTGGAGGTGCTCCGCCTGGTCGCCGAAGGCCAGTCCAACAAGGCCATCGGCGTCTCGATGGGCCTCTCCGCCCTGACCGTCAAGTCCCATCTCGCCCGCATCGCCCGCAAGCTCGGCACCGGAGACCGCGCAGGAATGGTCGCCGTGGCCCTGCGAACGGGCATCATCCACTGACCGCCACTCCCCCGGCCGCCACGTGCACGGATGCGGCCCCGGCTGGAATACGTGCATCAGCGCCCGTCGACGGATCATTCCGTCGACGGGCGCTGTGCATACACAGATACCCTTGACATGTGACCGACGCCCAAGAGACCGCAGAAGACACTTCACTGCGAACCACCGGGGGCGCTCCCCCGGACGACGTCGCCCCGGCGCCGATCCCCTTGCTCGAACCGCGCGAGGGCATTCCCCCGGTGGTGGCGTCCGACGACGCCCTCGCCCAGGTGGTCTCCGCCTTCGCCGCGGGCACCGGCCCCGTGGCCGTCGACGCCGAGCGTGCCTCCGGGTACCGCTACGGCCAGCGCGCCTACCTCGTACAGCTGCGCCGCGAGGGCGCGGGCAGCGCCCTGATCGACCCGGTCGGCTGCCCGGACCTGTCCGGGCTCGGCGCCGCCCTGTCCGACAGCGAGTGGATTCTGCACGCCGCGACCCAGGACCTCCCCTGTCTGCGCGAAATAGGCATGGTCCCGACCGGGCTCTTCGACACCGAGCTCGCCGGCCGGCTGGCGGGATTCCCCCGCGTCGGCCTCGGCGCGATGGTCGAGAGCGTGCTGGGTTACGCGCTGGAGAAGGGGCACTCCGCCGTCGACTGGTCCACCCGCCCCCTTCCCGACCCCTGGCTGCGCTACGCCGCTCTCGATGTCGAGCTGCTGATCGATCTGCGCGACGCCCTGGAGGAGGAGCTCGACCAGCAGGGCAAGCTGGATTGGGCGCGGGAGGAGTTCGAGGCGATCGCCTCGGCGCCGCCCGCGCCCCCGCGCAAGGACCCGTGGCGTCGTACGTCCGGTATGCACAAGGTGCGCCGCCGCCGTCAGATGGCCGTCGTGCGGGAGCTGTGGAACACCCGGGACCAGGTCGCGCAGCGCCGTGACATCTCCCCCGGCAAGATCCTCGGCGACGGCGCGATCGTGGAGGCGGCGCTGGCGCTCCCGCTCACCGTGCAGGCCCTGACCGCCCTGCCGGGCTTCGGCCACCGCATGGGCCGCCGTCAGCTGGAGCAGTGGCAGGCCGCCATCGACCGGGCCAGGGCACTGCCCGAGTCCGAGCTCCCGCAGCCGGGCCAGCAGCTCGCGGGCCCGCCGCCGCCCCGCTCCTGGGCGGACAAGGACCCGGTGGCCGCGGCCCGTCTGTCGGCGGCCCGTGCCGCGGTGACGGAGCTCGCCGAGCGGCTGAACATGCCGCAGGAGAACCTGATCACGCCGGACACCGTGCGCCGGGTCTGCTGGGAGCCGCCCCAGAGCATGACGCCGTCCTCGCTGGAGGACACGCTCGCCGGTTACGGGGCGCGACGCTGGCAGATCGGACAGGTCGCCCCGCTCCTGTTCCGGGCGCTGAGCACCGAAGCCTGATCCCGCCCCTCCTCGAACACCGACACCCCCGGCCGGCCGGCCGGGGGTGTTCCGCTGTCCCGGGTGGACACGGGAGGGGCAGGACCACCGTCGCAGAGGATCGAAATCACGCCAGGTTGACGGCGTCGCGTGCTTGCGGACGGACGGGCGGGATGATCACTGCCCGTGACCGCCGAACGCGTCCGGGCGTGTGACGTTCACCGCTCCGGTGGTGGGGGGTGGGCAGTCTGGTTACCCGCAAGTAGCATGTGGGAGGCGGCGCACTTCCCGAGCGCGCCCCGCAGCAGTGCCACCCCGCACCCTGGAGGAGAGCCACCGTGCCTCGTACCATCCGGGACGTCGTCTTCGTCGATGGCGTCCGCACCCCGTTCGGCAAAGCGGGCCCCAAGGGCATCTACCACGAGACCCGCGCCGACGATCTCGTCGTGAAGGCCATCCGGGAGCTGCTGCGACGCAACCCGGATCTGGACCCCGCGAAGATCGACGAGGTCGCCATCGCGGCGACCACGCAGATCGGCGACCAGGGCCTGACGCTCGGCCGTACCGCCGGAATCCTGGCCGGTCTGCCGCAGTCCGTCCCCGGTTACTCGATCGACCGCATGTGCGCGGGCGCGCTGACCGCCGTCACCTCGACGGCCGGCTCCATCGCCTTCGGCGCGTACGACGTCGTCGTCGCCGGTGGTGTCGAGCACATGGGCCGCCACCCGATGGGCGAGGGCGTGGACCCGAACCCGCGCTTCGTATCGGAGAAGCTGGTCGACGAGTCCGCCCTGTTCATGGGCATGACCGCCGAGAACCTGCACGACCGGTACCCCACGATCACCAAGCAGCGCGCCGACGAGTACGCGGTGCGTTCGCAGGAGAAGGCCGCCAAGGCGTACGCCGACGGCAAGATCCAGCAGGACCTGGTGCCGGTCTCCGTGCGCCGCACCAACGCCGAGGCCGGTGAGACGGGCTGGGGCCTGGTCACCGCCGACGAGCCGATGCGTCCGGGCACCACGATGGAGTCCCTGGCCGGTCTGAAGACCCCGTTCCGCGCCCACGGCCGCGTGACGGCCGGTAACGCCGCAGGTCTCAACGACGGCGCCACCGCCTCGCTGCTCGCCGCCGAGGACGTCGCCCGCGAGCTGGGCCTCCCGGTCAAGATGCGCCTCGTCTCGTACGCCTTCGCGGGCGTCGAGCCGGAGGTCATGGGCTACGGCCCGATCCCGGCGACCGAGAAGGCCCTGTCCAAGGCGGGCCTCTCCATCTCCGACATCGGTCTCTTCGAGATCAACGAGGCGTTCGCCGTGCAGGTGCTCGCCTTCCTGGAGCACTACGGCATCGCCGACGACGACGCCCGCGTGAACCAGTACGGCGGAGCGATCGCCTACGGTCACCCGCTGGCCTCCTCCGGTGTGCGTCTGATGACTCAGCTGGCCCGCCAGTTCGAGGAGCAGCCGGAGGTCCGCTACGGCCTGACGACGATGTGCGTCGGCTTCGGCATGGGCGCGACGGTCGTCTGGGAGAACCCGAACTTCAACGGAGGCAACAAGTGAGCTCCACCACTGAGCTTCTGAAGGGTGCGGCCGAGCTGTTCCCCGGCGAGGTCGTCACCCAGGCGCACGTGCGCCACCTCGACCTCCCGGCGGGCGCCGGCAGGTTCGCGCTGATCACGCTGGACAACGGCCTGGACCACACCAAGCCGACCACCTTCGGACCGCAGTCGCTGGCGAACCTGAACGCCGCCATCGACCAGGTCGAGAAGGAGGCCGCGGACGGCGCGATCACCGGTATCGGCATCACCGGCAAGCCGTTCATCTTCGCGGTCGGCGCCGACCTCAAGGGCGTCGAGCTCCTCAAGGAGCACAAGGACGCGCTGGCCATCGGCAAGGGCGGCCACGACGTCTTCCGCCGGCTCTCCGGTCTCGCGGTCCCGACGTTCGCCTATTACAACGGCGCCGCCATGGGCGGCGGTGTCGAGGTCGGTCTGCACTGCTCGTACCGCACCGTCTCCAAGGCGCTCCCCGCCTTCTCGCTGCCCGAGGTCTTCCTCGGTCTGGTCCCCGGCTGGGGCGGCTGCGCGCTGCTTCCCAACCTGATCGGCGCCGACCGCGCCGTCACGGTGATCATCGAGAACTCGCTCAACCAGAACCGCCAGCTCAAGGGCAAGCAGGTCTTCGAGCTCGGGATCGCCGACGCCCTCTTCGACGGCGCCGACTTCCTGGAGCAGTCGCTGATCTGGACCGCGTCCGTGCTCAACGGCACGGTCACGGTGGAGCGCCCCGACGTCGACCGCGGTGACGCCTGGGACCAGGCCGTCGCCCGCGGCCGGGCCATCGCCGACTCCAAGGTGCACGGGGCGGCCCCGGCCGCGTACCGCGCGCTGGACATCATCGCCGCGGCCAAGGACGGCGACCTGAGCGCCGGCTTCGACGCCGAGGACCAGGCCCTCGCGGACCTGATCATGGGCGGCGAGCTGCGCTCCGGCATCTACGCCTTCAACCTGGTGCAGAAGCGCGCCAAGCGCCCGGCCGGTGCCCCGGACAAGGCGCTGGCCCGTCCGGTCACCAAGGTCGGCGTCGTCGGCGCGGGCCTGATGGCCTCGCAGCTGGCGCTGCTGTTCCTGCGCCGCCTGGAGGTCCCGGTCGTCCTCACGGACATCGACCAGGCGCGGGTCGACAAGGGTGTGGGCTACGTCCACGCCGAGATCGAGAAGCTGCTCGGCAAGGGCCGCATCAACCAGGACAAGGCCAACCGCCTCAAGGGCCTGGTCTCCGGTGTGCTGGACAAGGCCGAGGGCTTCTCCGACGCCGACTTCATCATCGAGGCCGTCTTCGAGGAGATCGGCGTCAAGCAGCAGGTGTTCGCGGAGGTCGAGGCGGTCGCTCCGGCGCACGCGATCCTCGCCACCAACACCTCGTCCCTCTCGGTCACCGAGATGGCGTCGAAGCTGAAGAACCCCGAGCGGGTCGTCGGCTTCCACTTCTTCAACCCGGTCGCGATCCTGCCGCTGCTGGAGATCGTCCGCGGCGAGCAGACCGACGACGCCTCGCTGGCCACGGCCTTCGGTGTCGCGCGCAAGCTGAAGAAGACCGCGGTGCTGGTGAAGGACGCCCCGGCGTTCGTCGTCAACCGCATCCTGACCCGCTTCATGGGCGAGATCCAGAACGTCATCGACGAGGGCACCCCGGTCGCCGTCGCCGAGAAGGCCGTCGAGCCCCTCGGTCTGCCGATGTCCCCGCTGGTCCTCCTGGAGCTGGTCGGCCCGGCCATCGGCCTCCACGTCTCCGAGACCCTGAACCGCGCCTTCCCGGAGCGCTTCACGGTCTCCGAGAACCTGGCCGCGGTCGTCAAGGCCGGCAAGCGCGGCTTCTACGTCTACGACTCCGGCAAGCCGGAGCTGGACCCCGAGGTCGCCGCACTCCTGAAGCAGGGCGATGTCGTCCTGACCGAGGAGCAGGCCCGTGACCGCGTCCTGGACGCGGTGGCGCAGGAGATCGGCCTGATGCTGGACGAGGGCGTCGTCGCCGAGGCCCAGGACATCGACCTCTGCCTGATCACCGGCGCGGGCTGGCCCTTCCACCTGGGCGGCATCACGCCGTACCTGGACCGGGCGGGCATCTCCGAGCGCGTCAACGGCAAGAAGTTCCTGGCACCGGGCGTGGCGAGCGTTCCCGCGTAACGTCCCTGGCGCCAGCAGGAACGGATACGCGAGCGGGCCGTACGGGAATCCTCCCGTACGGCCCGCTTCCGTCTGCCCTGAACTACGACGCGTGAAGGGTGGCATGTCACATGCCGGGCACCCAGGCCGCTCCCAGGATGCCTGGTATGACTCCCAGGTCGCCTACGTGGACGGTCACCCGGCCGGAGGCCAGCCGGCCCTCTCCGGCGTCCAGTACGTAGTCGAACCAGTCGTAACCGAGATGGTCGCGGAACGGGCTGTACGTCACCGCGCCGTCCGCCTCGGCACTGGTCACCCCGTGCCTCGCCGGACCGACACCGACCAGTCGCACCCCGTCCCCGAGGCCGTCGGTGAGGCTCCGCAGCACGCCGCGCTGCCCCGGCATCACGGCCATGCTGCGGCCCAGCGGTGGCAGCGCGGCGATCCGGAAACCGTGGTTCTTCAACGAGAACGTGGTGGAGGTGAGACTTTTGCCGCCGTCGGCGATGATGCCCGCTCGCAGGACCGGCACGAGGAAGGCGTCGGGAGCCGCGTGCTTGTGCACTTCGAGAGTGAATCTGGCGATGCGCTCGGTGCCCGGACCGGTGGAGGTGGCGTACCGTCCGCCGCCCGGCAACAGGCTCATGCCGGTCATCCGCCCCATCACGGCTACCTGGTCGAACGAGTTGGCCATGAGGTATCCGTAGTACCGCGTGCCCTCGCCCTCAGGGGTGAGGAGCAACTCGAAGCCGATCTGCTGTCCCGGCCGGACGGGCCGGCGCGGGTCCGCGTCGGCCCGGAGCTCCAGGTGGCAGACCATCGAGGGATTGTCTTCCTGGATGCTCCGCATACGGGCGATGGTGAAGGAACTCGTACCGCTCATACTCATCCGACTCTCAGTTCTGACCGACGGTTCGCGCCTCGGTCAGCGCGGCGTGGGTTTCGTCGTCGAGCCAGACCACCCATTCCGGAGGAAATTCCGCACGGTCGAGGTTGACGGCCCAGTGCGGCGGAATGATCTTCTGCGCCACCAGCGAGTAGGCGACATAGCGGGCGCAGGCGATGGCGCCGGCCGGTACGAGATGGCCCGGATCGTGAAACCCCTCCGGGTAGTTCGGGTGCTCATTCGGTTCGAGATGGACGAAGAAGGGCCGGATTCCTTCGGGTCCCAGCTCCTGCCACCAGGCGAGACTCTGGTCGTAGAGATTGATGTACGGAACACTCGCCTCGACCGAGAGGTCTCGCATGGCCATCGCGTACTCGGTGATGCTGCGCGGAAGATTGCCGTGCACATCATGGGTGTCCCGCTCGTGCGGACTGACCAGGACCGGGTGCGCGTTCCGCTCGCGCGCACCGTCGACGAACTTCCGGAGGTGATGAGGGAAGTCTCCGTATGCCTCCATACGGAGCCATTTCTCTGGCTTCGAGTCATTCGTCCCGAAGGAGGCGAGGAGATAGTCACCGGGACGGATGTTCTCCAGGATCCACTCCAAGCGGCCACGCTCACTGAACGTTCGGGCGCTCGCTCCGGCACGGGCACAGTTGACTATTTCGACCTCGGGCCCGAAGAAGAAATGAAACACCTGCCCCCAGCCGGCCATGGGGGCCTTGCTCTGCTCCCGGTGGACAACCTCCGAACCGCCCGCCAGGAAGATGCGGCACGGGCCCCGTTCGCCGGTGACGTCAGACTGCACGTTCCCACCCTCCGTCACGCATACCGCTTCCGTCCGGCATCTCCGCGCGGTCGTTGCCCGGAAGCACCTGCGCGGGGACGCTCCGAGCACCCCCGGCGGATACCGGCAGCGCGGCCACCGGTCCCCTCGGCCCCAACTGGGCGGCACTCGACCTGCCGAGCGCGTCGATGGCTTCGTACACGCGCCGGCAGTTCCCGTCGCCCCGGTGGGCGAAGAAGTGCTCGGCACGTTCACGGTACGGGCTCTCCACCGTGAACTTCCTGCTCATGGCAGCGATGATCTCGTCGACCGCCCGGTCGACGGTCCGGCAGACCGGCCCGAAGCCGTGCTCGGCGAGGTTGAAATAGCCGCGCTTGTAATGGCGGCCGTAGAAGTCCTCCTCGTCGAAGGGCACATAGACGAGCGGTATGCCCATGTACGCCACGTCGAAGAACACCGAGGAGTAGTCGGTCACCATGAGGGAGCACTCCTTCATGGCGTCCTGCACATTCCTCCCCTTCGGGTCCGCGACCTTGATGACCGAGGACTCGATCCGGAAGTTGTGCAGATAGGGGCGAATCTCGTAGTGCGGGAAGAATTCGAGATCGACCCCGTAGTGCTCCAGCGCCGCGACAAGCCTGCGGTCGGAAAGAAGGGACCGGTAGAACCTGAAGTACTCGGACTGCGTGAACGCCGTCTTGGCCGGGCCCGAGGACTTCTTGTACGAGGCTGTCACGATCCACTGCCGCCACGTCGGCATGAGCAGGATGCGAGGCCGCTCCGTCCGCTCCCGGTGCAGCGCGTCGAACCGGGGCAGCCCGGCCAGCACCGCGCGGTCGCCGAAGCCCGCCTCCTGCGCCAGGTACTCACGCTCCTGACGTCCGGTGGTGACGATCATGTCGTAACTGGTGATCCGCTGGTCCACGCCGGTGGTCACGTCGTTGTAGATGATTCCGTGCTGCAGGAAGACGCGCTGATACTTCAGCAGTTCGCCGAAGCGATGCAGGAACAGAACCTTCCGGTAGCCCTCGGGCAGGAGGTAGGACTCCGAGTCGTACGAGCCGATGAGCTTGGTCGCGTGCAAGAGGTACATGCGGTGCTTGAACGACCCGAGCTTGATCACTCTGCCGTAACGCGCGACCTTCGCGTAGTCCGGGGCGTTCCTGTCGATGACGTAGTAAGCCTTGCGCCGCTTGCGCTGAGTCCGCATCCACTTGAAGAAGTGGTAGGAGTTGTCCTGCGCGGTGTCCGAGCGCTCACCGATGAGCCAGATCTCGCGGGAGTTGAGGAACGGGTAGACCAGCCAGTAGGCCAGGCGCATCCGCCAGCCCGGGTTCCGCGTTTTGAGAATGCGCACCTCCCGGGCGAAGCGCCACACCGCGTGTTTGACCCTCGCGCCGACCGTCCGGTCGACGAGGCGCAGGTGCAGCGCCTCCTGACCTCCGATGGTGAGCATGTAGGGGTGGCCGGCTATGCGGCCGGGGCCCTTCAGCCGGTGCAGCGGCAGTCGCGCCTTCATGACCACGTTGCGCTGCCGGGAACCGTCCTCACGATGGACGCGGAGCCGGAAGTCGCCCACTCCGAATCCCCCGCGTGCCAGGTCGGCGACCGGAATCTCCGCATACCATCCGGCGTACAGATCCCGTTCGTTACGGGCGTTCCACAGGTCGCGGCGGGCGACCTGCCTCAGCGGGACGGCGATCTTGGCGCGAGCGGTCTGGTAGACGAACTCCAGACCGTTGCGCAGCGGACCGCTCACGTCCATGCCGGGGAATGCCAGACAGCCCTCAACGACCAGGACATCGCCTCGCGTGCGTACCGACTCCACCACGACATTGGGATCGTTGACACGCGCCGTACGAGTCTCGACGAACCCTCCGTCGAAGGTTCGGTAGAAACCCTCGTCGTCGATCTCCAGAACCAGTTCCGCGTTCTCCAGGGCGGGTGCCGGGTTGCAGAAGAGCTCGAAGTTGCCGCTCTTGGCGGCGTAGTGATCGAGCTGCTGGACCGAGTTGGTCGCGTATTCCAGGATGACGTCGTCAGGGATCTGAGCGTAGTGGCTGCGGAGGTCCGGGAACATCTCCGCCAGCTGGGATCTGGCCATCACGTTACGGGCGTTGCACAGGAATCCCTTGTACGTGCGCGTGACGTAGCGGTGGAACATGCGCTGGATATCCGCACGTTCTCCCGCCGTGTAGTTCAGCAGGAAGTGGTTGAGCCTCAGATGGTCACGGTAGTTCGCCGGCTTGCTCCACAGGGAGTCCATGATGGAGGAGCCGTCCGGGCGGCCGCGGTAGTAATAGACCGGCTCGTCGACAATGCTGATCGCGTTCGCCCGCAGCATGGTCGGAAGCGTCACCCAGGAGTCCTCGAAGTGGACTCCCTCGCCGAAGCGCACTCCCAGCCGCCTCAGCAGACCGGTGCTGAACAGCTTGTTGCAGGCGGAGCCACTGAAGATGAGATCCGGAACGGTGGCGAGGTCGCGGATGACCTGGTCGCCCTTGCCGAAGTACTGCTTCCACGGGCCGTACGGACGATCGGGGAAGTTCACCAGGTCCCCGACGACCACTTCGGACTCGTCCCGCCACGCTGCCTGAAGCATTTTCGACAGCGCGTCCTCGCCCAGGATGTCGTCCGAGTCGAGGAAGGTGACGTAGGGCGCGGTGACCTGGTCGAGGCCGTTGTTGCGCGCGTTCCCGAGGCCACCGTTCTGCTGGTGGACCACGGTCACGTTGGCGTAGTACTCGGCGAAGCGGTCGAGGATCTGGGGCGTCTCGTCGGTCGCGCCGTCGTCGACCAGGATGACCTGCGTCGCCGCGAAGCCCCGCTGCGCCGCGATGGAGCCGAGACAGTCGTCCAGATACTTCGCCACGTTGTAACACGGCACGACGACAGCCATCTCGAAGGCGTAGTCGAGCGTGGCGATGGGCGGGTGAAGCAGGTTCCGCCACCACATCCACGGTGCGTTCGGGTCGTTCTGCGCGGTCTCGAAGGTCCGGCGGCCCGCTATCGCACACCTCAGCGCGAGGTTTCCGCTGACGGTGCGGTAGCCCTCGAGCTCCTCGTCCTGCGCCTCGAACGTCAGCCCGGAGAGCTCGATGTCCCGTACGTTGAGCGGCGAGCGGGACCGGCTCCGGTTCCACTCGACGATGACCGACACGTTCCAGACGGTGCTGTCGGAGAACGTCTTCCCGAGCACGGTCGAGAGGTCCACCGTGCCGTCGAAACTGATGAAGCGCTCGTCGACGTCCGAACGGGGGATCGGTACCGTGACGTCCTGCTTGGAGTGCCGGTTCCGCACGGCCAGCGTGAGTTTGAGATCGTGCCCCGGGTCGATCCAGCCGAACCTGTTGACGAGCCGTCCCTCGAACCGGAGCTTCACCCCGTTGACCGACCAGCTGTCGAGCTGTGCGAAGAGGGGCACCTGCGAGAGCTTCGCCGCCGAAAGCCCGAGCTCCGTGACGTCGAGCATGCGCCGGGCGTCCGGCAGATGCAGATGATCTCCGGACCAGTACACGCGCCCGTCTTCCTCGACGAGGAAGGACGAGAGCATGCTCTTGCGCTGGGCGTAGTCGAGGGTCGTGAGGGCGGCTTCGGTCTCCTGATACATCAGGAGATAGGCGCGTACCCGGTCGATCGGGTCGCACAGCTCGAACGCCTCTTCACTGATCGTGAAGAGATAGCTGCTGGCGATCTCCGCGAAGCCCTGCTGGAACTGCGGGTCGCCCTCCGCCAGGGCCCGCATGTACAGACGCAGGTCGTGAGCGAGGAACTTGGAGTCCTTGCGGACCTTGAGCGCCCACAGGCCCCGCTCCAGGAGGAAGGCGTCGGTGGCACGGTGCACGGCGACGCGGTCCGTAATGCTTCGCAGTTCGCCGGTGCGGCCCGTGATCGAGTCGCCCTCGGGTTCCCACATCCACCGGTACACGGGGTCCGTGATGACGGTGATCCCGTCGGCGAGGCAGCCGGCGACGGTCGAGAAGTAGGTGTCCTCGTAGAACACGCCTTCCGGGAACCAGACCCCGCCGTCCCGGAGGAAGTCGACGCGGTACAGCTTCGCGGCGGCGATGGGGTCGGTGAGCATCAGCGGGAACTCCGCGAGACCGGTCACCGTGCGCCGCATGGCGTAGACCTCGGGTGCCCAGCCCTCGGTCTCGCTGGTGGCCCGGTTGACCCGCACGGCCTTGCCCGCGGTGATGTCGCTGCCTGTCTCCAAGGCACTCGTCAGCAGCAGCTCACAGGCGCGCGGGGGCAGTTCGTCGTCGGAGTCCAGGAACATCACGTACCGGCCGGCCGCCTGGGCTATGCCCATGTTGCGGGGCGCGCCGACACCACCACTGTTGGTTGGGCGGCGCAGCACGCGCACGCGCCCGTTGTTACCGGCGAAGCTCTCGACGATGTCCAGCGTGTTGTCCGTCGAGGCATCGTCGACGATGACGACCTCGACCCGCTCGTACGTCTGGTTGACAGCGGACTGGAGAGCCTTTCCGATCGTCGTCGCCGCGTTGTAGGCGGGAATGACGATCGTCACCCATACATCAGGGGTGTCCTGTTCAAGCCTCATCGGTTGCCTTCTCGGTCGCCCAGGTATCCGTTCTGCTCCGGCAGGGGGGCGTGGGGGGCGGCGTACAGCCGCTGGCCCTGATCCGGATATCCGTAGGTCCGGCCCGTCTGCTGATACGTTCCGGCAGACGGCCATTCCTCGTGCTGCGCGTACTGCTCATTCGGCGTGTAGGCCGGGAACGGCTGCGGGTAGGGCTGGAAGCCCAGATCCTCGTCGGGCTGCTGCTCCAGCAGCCGCTGCGCCTCGAGCAGCCCTTCTTCGACGCCTCGACGGTGACGTCCCCGGTGCAGATGGGGGGAGATCGTGCCGGCCGTGGAGGGAGCCACGCTCAGACCGGCCATCACCGCGGTGAAGTCACGGGTGGAGAGCCAGAACTTGTACATGATGATCAGCTCGAAGATGCCGAGCAGAACCGCGGAGACCACCGTCGTCCACAGGATCTGACCAATCAGCGGCCCGACGATGAAGACGAACATCTGGAACTCGATGCCGCTGATCAGGTGCGGTCGGATGCGACTGCGCAGCAGGGCGTGCCTCACCCGCTGGTACCACGGGAAGCGGTGGCGGAACTGCGCATGCAGGTCGACGACATGGGCGGCTTCGGCCTGTTGCTTGAGTGTCTCCGCCTCGGCCTCCGGGTTCTCCCGGAGCAGATCCTCCATGAACCGGATCTGCTTCCCCGGCGGCTCGGCCGGCACCTGACCCGCTGCCGCGTACGCCGCGGCGGCCTCCGCCGCGGCCGCGCTTTCGGCCTCCTGCTTCTCCTGCGTGACCTTCTCGATCTTCGCGCGCATCGACATGCGCATCTTGTAGATCTGCAGGGCATCGACGTAGCGCAGCATGTCGAGGAAGACGACCATCAGAGCAGCGAGGAGATAGCGCTCGTCTCCGTCGCGCAGATACTGACCGCCCATCAGGGCGAGGGCGCAGAACAGCACTCGGATGCGGTCGAAGACGTAGTCGAGCCATCCGCCGAACACGGTGCCGTTGCCCTTGAGCCGGGCAAGCTTTCCGTCGATGCAGTCGAGGATGAAGCTCAGGTGGTACAGAGCCGCGCCGATGGCAAGGGACAGCATGTCGCCCTTGAGGAAGAACCCGGCGGAGCCGAGTCCCACGAACAGCGCGGCCCACGTCACACGGTTGGGCGTGATGAAACGGAACCGTGCCATGACGATCAGCATGCGGGTCGCGACGGGGTCCACCAGGACCACCGTCCACCAAGCGTCACGCTTCTTGCATGTCAGTTTCTGAACAGCACGCAGGGACAGCTTGGCCATAACCCCTCAGTCACGAGAACACCAGCAAACAGCCCTCGCTCATGCATGGGCAGACACGAGGCGCCTCCATGTTCACGAGGTACCCCCCGGTCCTTCACATGAAAGATTCACAGACTTTATCAAGAGATGAACTGACCAAGAGCAGCTTCGCTATCATTCCGAACCTCTTGGATCATCCCCGGCCAAGAAATGTCACGCTGTGTACCAGGAACCGAATTCGAAACCGCCGGTTCGTGACTCTCGGTGCGCGATCGCCAACTGCGCTCCGGCCGTGAGGGACGCCAATGTGACCATCCCGGTACGGGCCCGCAGAGCAGCGGCCGTGAGTGGAGAGCTCGCACCTGCTTCGTTCCACCACACACCCTGATCGGGGCGCCCTTCGGCATACGCCCCGACCACGCCCATGCCGCCCGGCCCACCCCTGACAAGGAGCGTGTAGGCCCAGCCGTCCACCTCGACTCCGGGGGCGCCGCCCAGAGGGCCCTCACCCTCCGATCCGCCTAGCGGCACGGGTGCGGGAGCTCCCGGCCACCAGATACCGGGCTCGTTCGTCAGCAGATCCCTGAAGAGGACAGTGCCGGGCTCGGGTCCGGCCGCCATGGAGCCCGGCCGGGGCGAGAAGGGAACGTTCCGGTCCTCTGTCCAGTCCCCGTCCGGGCCGGAGCGGTACCAGCGCACCACAGCCCCGGATTCGCGGGTACGGGCCAGGAGTTCGACCTCACCCTGCGGCGTGGTGACCGCGACGAGGTCGTCCGCGACCCGCTGGCCTCGCAGGTGTTGCCAGGGGGTGGTCCATACCCCGTCGGGCGCCTGGCGGCGATAACTCACGCTGTGGCCGAAGTTGCGCACGAAGACGAAGAAGTTTCCCGCCCGGTCGAAACCGGCCGCCGGGAAACCGACCTCTCTGCTCTTGTACCGGTCTCCGGGGTTCGGGGAGCCGAGCGAGTGCCACGGTGTCAGTGGCCGTCCGGTGCCGTACTGCGCGGCATGCACGATCTCCACGTCGTCACCGCCGTCCTTGCGCGCGGTCCGGCGCAGGGCGAGCAGGTGCACGAACCCGTGGAGATCCCGCACCACGGACAGACCGGGCATCAGCCGCGGGCCCGGCAGGAGCTCCGGCCCCTGCCATTCCGGCCTGCCGGCCTCCGGCTGGAACCATCGCACCACGCCTGCGGCCGACGGCAGGAACGCGGAGAGCCGCCCGTCGAATCCCTCGGTCAGCCAGTTCGCCGTACGGGGATAGCGTGACGCCGACGCGGCACCGAGTTTCTCGTCCGCCGCCGCCCTGCGGCAGTCGACGAAGACCGGGACGCCCGACTCCAGCTGATGCGTACGCGCCGCCGCCAGAGCGTCCAGTGCCGCAGCCGCCAGTCGAGGAGGCTCATCGTGTACCGGTATGCCCGTTTCCGGGTCGTATGTGGCACGCTCCGGGTCGGGGTCCGTCAACCGCACCCACCTCGGGCGCAGTTCCCTGAGCTCTCTCACCAGGGCTTCGCGGCAGTCGCCGCCCTCACCGCGGAGGAAGACGGGACTGCCGCCGGCCCGGCATCCGCGCCGGACCGCGTCGTCCAGCGCGCGGTCCAGTACGGCGCGGTCCTCCTTGCCCCCCTCGCCCACGCAAATGACGCTGATCTCCGCCCCTGCCACCTCGGCCGAGACGAGAAGCGCGGCGTCGCGCGGCGTGGCGGCGATGACCGCCACGCTCTGGAGGTCGTCCCGCGCGGCTCCGCCGGCCTGAGCCTTCCTCACCGAGTCGCCATCCGTCCTGCGGGCCATGTCTTCCCGTCCTTCCGAGGCACACCGGGCGCCACTGTGCTCATATCCGGCGCCAGTCGCTGAGGGCCAGGCCCTGACCGTCCACCTGTCGCGCGACCGCCGGACGGCCGTCCTGGCCGATGACCGCCACGCCCATCCGTCCAGCCCCGTCGACGGCGAGCGAAGGGTCGCCCGCACAGCGCATACCGGTGTCGGTCCACCACACGCCGGCCTGCTCCCCCTCCGTCGCACAGGCGCCCAGAGTGAGGGTCCCGCCCGCGCCCCTGAACGCCAGCACCGTGCAGTCGAGTCCGTCCAGCATCGTGCGCACGGCGCTGATGGCCCCGTCCCCCGGCTCGCCCCCCAGGGGCACCGGCCAGTGACCCGCCCGGAAAGCCGCGACACCCCCGCCCCGCACATCGGTGAGGTAGTACGTCAGCCGGCCGGGGGCCGTCTCCAGGGAAGTCACCGAGCCCGGCAGGGGGACAGCGCCCACCTCGTAGCCGGGCACGAGAGGCCCGGCCGGCTCCTGCTGGCACAGGTGGAGCGCGCCCGTGCGCGTCGGAACCAGCACCTCGACGAGACCCGACGAGGTCACGGCGGGTGCGGGGCGGTCGGTGACACCCGCAGCCGGAAGCTTCCGCCACGCCTCCCACTGACCACGCTTGTCCTCACGACGCAGCGCGAGGCCACCCAGTCCCGTAGGGACGCACACGTGGAGGGCGCCGTCCGGGGTCACGGCCGCGGCGGGGGCGCCGGCCTCCGCACCCTGGCCGACGTCCTTGGACGGATTCCCCAGCGAACGCCACGCCGTCACCGGACGACCGGTCTGGAACTGGGTCGCGTGCATGATGTCCACCGCGGACCGGTCCTCGCCGTGCGGCCGTTCCCGGCGCCCCAGGATGTGGGCGTAGCGGTTGCGGCCCTGGACCACGGTGAGGTGCGTGATCCCCGTGGCCGAAACGGCATCCGGACCTGCCCAACGGCCGGAGCCGGTGGCCTCCTCCGTCCAGCGAAGGACCTCACCCTCCTGGTGCACGTACACCGTCAGCCGGCCGTCGTGGCCGGTCAGCAGCCAGGGCCCGCCGAGCACCCGGCCGGACTGCCGCCGCGCGGCGGACGCGCGCGTCGGTTCCGCTTCGGACGGGAAGGCGCCTCGCATGGTGTGTTGTCACCCTCCCAACGGATGAGGCCCCCATCGAGTGAGGGTGTAGGACCGAGACATCATAGACAGCGACAGAAACGTTGATGCGGGGAGAAATCCGTTGATGCGGGGAGGAATCGACGGGCCGGTGGCCGCTCTCAGCGACGCGCACCCGGGTGCCGCAGGCACCATCCGTCCCACGCCGAGGCCACCATCTCGCGAGCGTCGTGCCGGGCGGACCAGCCCAGCTCTTCGCGAATCCGGTCCGCGGACGCGACGACCCGGGCCGGGTCCCCCGCCCTGCGGGCGCCGTGCACGGGAGTGGCCGCGGCTCCGTAGCCCGTGACCTCCGCGATGAGGTCGATCATCTCCCGCACCGAGACGCCCTGCCCCCGGCCGATGTTGAGGGTCAGATCCGTCCCCGGCCCGCGCTCGGCCAGCGACCTGGCCGCTGCCAGATGCGCCGAAGCGATGTCGTCGACGTGGATGAAGTCACGTACGCAGGTGCCGTCCACGGTGTCGTAGTCGTCGCCGAAGACCACGGGAGCCGTGCCCTCGGTCAGTTTCTCGAAGACCATGGGGACGAGGTTGAAGACACCGGTGTCGGCGAGCTGGGGCGTGGCCGCCCCCGCCACGTTGAAGTAGCGCAGGGACGCGGTGGCGATGCCGTGGGCACGGCCCGTCGCGCGCACCATCCACTCGCCGGCCAGCTTGGTCTCGCCGTAGGGATTGATCGGGGCGCACGGAGTGTCCTCGGTCACAAGACCGACGTCGGGCATGCCGTACACAGCGGCCGATGAGGAGAAAAGGAAAGTCCCGACTCCGCTGTCGACCGTGGCGTCCAGAAGGGTCCGGAGACCGTCCACGTTCTCGCGGTAGTAGTACAGCGGCTGTTCGACCGACTCGGCCACCTGCTTCTTGGCCGCCAGGTGAACCACGCCGCGCACCGACAGCTCTCGCATGGTGCTTCGCAGGTGGGCGCCGTCCAGCGTGGATCCCCGCACGAACGGGACATCCTCCGGGACCCGCGCGCGGTCCCCGGTGGAGAGGTCGTCGTACACCGCGACCGGCTCACCGGCCTCCCGCATCGCCCGGAGCACGTGCGCTCCGATGAACCCCGCCCCACCCGTGATCAACCAAGTCATGAACGAATAGTAGTTCGAGGCGGACAGGGCTCGAACCCAGGTATCAGAACGTACACTCCCACGATTAGCTGTTCTATAGTGCTCGGTCAGTCATGCATTCACGGACCGGTCACACCCCCCACCCGAGTCCCACGCACTCCGCCGCCCGTCCCGGGCAATGAGATATGAGGACTCGAGCAGGATGAGCCACGACGCCATGACACCGGGCACGCCCAGCAGCCATGCCGCTCCGCGTGGAGGGGGGCGCAAGCGCAAGCGCAACGAAGGCGCCCCGCGCAAGCCGCGTCGCGGACTCAAGATCGCCCTCGGGATCTTCCTCGTACTCCTGCTCGCCGGCGGCGGCACCGTCTACTGGATGTACAGCAGCCTCGACGGCAACATCAAGGGCGTCGACATCGACAAGGCCCTCGGTGAGGACCGCCCCGAGAAGCTCCCGACCACGGGGCAGAACCTCCTCGTCCTCGGTTCGGACTCACGGGCCGGTGCCGAGAACAAGGAGCTCGGCGGGGGCGGCAGTGTCGGCGGAGCGCGTTCCGACACCGCGATGGTGGTGCACATACCCGAAGGCCGTACGAAGGCCGTCGCCGTGTCCATCCCCCGCGACACCCTGGTGACCCGGCCCGAGTGCACCAAGCCCGACGGTTCGACGACGTCGTCCGCGAACCGCGTGATGTTCAACTCCGTCTACTCGCTGGCCGGTCCCGCCTGTGTGGTCAAGACCGTCGAGAAGATGTCCGGCGTCCGGATCGACCACTACCTGGAGATCAACTTCGCCGGGTTCAAGGACCTGGTCGACGCCATCGGCGGCGTCACGGTCGACGTCCCCCAGGACATCAACGACAAGGCGTCCGGCCTGAGCCTGACCGCCGGCCCGCACAAGCTCGACGGCACCGAGTCGCTCGCCTACGTCCGTACGCGGCACGGCATCGGTGACGGCAGCGACCTCGGGCGCATCGGGCTCCAGCAGCAGTTCATGATGGCGCTGCTGAGCGAGATCAAGTCGCAGGACCTGCTGGGCAGCCCGACGACGACGTACAAGATCGCCAGTTCCGCCACCAAGTCGCTGACGACCGACGAGGGTCTCGCCTCGCTCAAGTCGCTCAGCGACTTCGCGCGTTCGATGAACGGCGTCGACCCGGCCTCGATGGAAACGATCATGCTGCCGGTCGCGTACGACAAGCAGGACCCGAACCGGGTGGTGGCCGCTCAGCCGCAGGCCGACACCCTCTGGAAGGCGCTCCGCGAGGACACCTCGATCCCGGAGTCCGCGAAGAAGTCCCCCGCCACCGGCGGCTGACGGACCGTGAGCGGCGGCGGCCCGTGGCATTCTGCCAGGATGCCCGGGATGCCGACCGAGAAGACGCTGCCGCTGGTGATCGTCGACGCCGCCAACGTGGTGGGGTCGGTACCGGACGGCTGGTGGCGGGACCGGCGCGGGGCGGCCGAGCGGCTGCGGGACTCGCTCGTCCCCTACGCCAAGGACGGCCTGGCCACGGCCCCCGGCCCCGTCGAGCTGGTGCTGGTCGTCGAAGGCGCGGCGCGCGGCACCGGTCCGGTGCCCGGCGTACGCGTGGAGACGGCGCCCGGCAGCGGTGACGACCTGATCGCCGGACTCGTCGCGACAGAGGCGGCCCGGTCTCCGGGCCGCCTCTGCCTCGTGGTCACTGCGGACCGGGGACTGCGGCAGCGGGTCGAGGCGCACGGGGCGAGGTGCGTGGGACCCCGTGCCGTACGCCCCGCACCGCCGGCCGGGCTCAACTGACCTGCTTGCGCTCCCCGCTCTCGGTAACGCGGCTGTGCCTCTGCCCGTACAGGAAGTAGATGGCGATACCGATCGCCATCCAGACCCCGAACCGCACCCAGGTCTCGGCCGGCAGGTTCAGCATCAGCCAGACCGAGGCGGCCACCGAGAGGATCGGGACCAGCGGGACCCACGGGGTGCGGAAGGCGCGGTGCAGATCGGGCCGGGTGCGGCGCAGGACGATCACGCCCAGGGCGACGACGACGAACGCGAAGAGCGTGCCGATGTTCACCAGCGTCGCCAGTTCGTTGATGCTGGTGAAGCCCGCGATGATCGCGATGAGCACGCCCAGCAGGATCGTCGGCCGGTACGGCGTGCCGAACTTCGGGTGCGTCACGGAGAAGAACCGCGGCAGCAGCCCGTCCCGGCTCATCGCGAAGAACACCCGGGTCTGGCCGAGCAGCAGGATCATGCAGACCGTGGTGAGGCCGACGGCGGCACCGAAGCTGATGACGCCCGCGTAGAACGGGTGCCCGACGGACTTGAAGGCGTCGGCGAGCGGGGCGCTCACCGACAGTTCGCTGTAGTGCTGCATGCCGGTGACGACGATGGACACGGCCACGTAGAGCACGGTGCAGATCAGGAGCGAGCCGAGGATGCCGCGCGGCATGTCCCGCTGCGGGATCTTGGTCTCCTCCGCTGCGGTGGCGACGACGTCGAAGCCGATGAAGGCGAAGAAGACGACGGAGGCAGCGGTGAAGATGCCCATGATGCCGAAGTTCGTGGGTTCGTAACCGAACATCAGCTGGACCAGCGGTGCGTCCAGGCCCGCACCGGCGGGCTGCCTCACGGCGTCGGGGATGAACGGCGAGTAGTTGTCCGCGTTGATGAAGAAGGAGCCCGCGATGATCACGATGAGGACCACCGTCACCTTGATGGCGACGACGATCGCGGTGACGCGTGCGGAGAGCTTCATGCCGAGCACCAGGATGACGGTGAGCAGCAGGACCAGCACGAAGGCCAGGATGTCGAAGCCGAACCCTTCGGCCACATCGGGCCCGGAGAGCGCGTCGGGCATGGTCCAGCCGACATTGTCCATCAGCGAGCGGACGTAGCCGGACCAGCCGACCGCCACCACGGCCGTGCCCAGCGTGAATTCCAGGATCAGGTCCCAGCCGATGGTCCAGGCGACCAGTTCGCCGAGTGAGGCGTACGAGAAGGTGTACGCGGATCCGGCCACCGGGACCGTCGAGGCGAACTCCGCGTAGCAGAGCGCGGCCAGCGCGCAGACGATGCCCGCGGCGACGAAGGCGAGGGCCGTGGCGGGCCCCGCCGTCTCCTTCGCCACCTTGCCCGTGAGGACGAAGATGCCGGTGCCGATGATGACTCCGACGCCGAAGACCGTGAGGTCCAGCGCCGAGAGGGATTTCTTGAGTTTGTGCTCCGGTTCTTCCGTGTCCCTGATCGACTGTTCGACCGTTTTCGTCCGGAACATTGTGCTCACCGGTCTGCCTCCGTGATCGTTCGTCTCGTCCGTCGCCGGGGCCCTCGCGTTACCCGAATCACGGCCATGATCGAGAGGGCGCGCGGCATGCGGGCGGTCGAGCGGGGCGATTCACCCGATGGGGCCCGGGAGAGGGAAGCCCACTGGGCCGTACGGAGTAGAGGGGAGCCCCCTGGCGTCGCCGGACGGCCGGAGCGCGGGACACGACTGCGCCCCCCGGTCCGGTGGGACCGAGGGGCGCGGACGGGTGACGCGGTGGTGCGGTCAGTCGCGTGCGGGCTCCACCGGACGCGGCTCGGCGTCCCGGCTCTCGTACCGGCCGTCGAGCTTGGCCACCAGACCCGTGACCTGACGGGCGATGTCCGGGGCGGTCAGCCCGATCTCGGCCATGACCTCCTTGCGCGAGGCGTGGTCGAGGAAGACCGGCGGGATACCGAAGTCCCGCAGCGGTACGTCGACACCGGCGTCGCGCAGCGCCTGGGCGATGGCGGAGCCGACGCCGCCCGCGCGGCTGTTGTCCTCGACGGTGACGACCACCCGGTGCTGCTCGGCGAGCGGGGCCATGGCCTCGTCGACGGGCTTGACCCAGCGGGGGTCGACCACAGTGGTCGAGATGCCCTGGGCCTCCAGCAGCGTGGCGATCTCCAGGCACATCGGGGCGAGCGCTCCGACGGACACCAGCAGCACGTCGGGCCGCTTGGTGCCGGCCTCGCGCAGGACGTCCATCCCGCCGGCCTTGCCGACGGCCTTGACCGCCGGGCCGACCGCGCCCTTGGAGAAGCGGACCACGGTCGGGGCGTCGTCGACGTCGACCGCTTCGCGCAGCTGGGCGCGGACCTGGTCGGCGTCGCGCGGGGCGGCGATCCGGAGGGTCGGCACGCACTGGAGGATCGACATGTCCCACATGCCGTTGTGCGAGGCGCCGTCCGTACCGGTGACTCCGGCGCGGTCCAGGACGAAGGTGACCCCGCACTTGTGCAGGGCGACATCCATCAGGACCTGGTCGAAGGCGCGGTTGAGGAAGGTCGCGTAGACCGCGAAGACAGGGTGCAGTCCGCCGGTGGCGAGGCCAGCCGCGGAGACCGCGCCGTGCTGCTCGGCGATGCCGACGTCGTAGATCCGGTCCGGGAACGCCTCCTCGAACCTGCCGAGGCCGACCGGCTGGAGCATGGCCGCGGTGATCGCGACGATGTCCTTGCGCTCCTTGCCGAGCTTGACCATCTCCTCGCCGAAGACCGAGGTCCAGTCGAGGCCGGAGGTGGAGATCGGCAGGCCGGTGTCCGGGTGGATCTTGCCGACCGCGTGGAAGCGGTCGGCCTCGTCCTCGAGGGCCGGGGTGTAACCGCGGCCCTTCTCCGTGAGGCAGTGGACGATGACGGGGCCGCCGAAGCGCTTGGCCCGCTGGAGCGCGGACTCCAGGGCCTCGATGTCGTGGCCGTCGATCGGGCCCACGTACTTCAGGCCGAGGTCCTCGAACATGCCCTGGGGGGCGATGAAGTCCTTGAGGCCCTTCTTGGCGCCGTGCAGGGTCTCGTACAGCGGCTTCCCGACGACGGGAGTGCGCTCCAGGAGGTCCTTGCCGCGGGCCAGGAACCGCTCGTACCCGTCCGTCGTGCGGAGGGTGGCGAGGTGGTTCGCGAGGCCGCCGATGGTCGGGGCGTACGAGCGCTCGTTGTCGTTCACCACGATGACCAGGGGGCGGTCCTTGGCGGCGGCGATGTTGTTCAGCGCCTCCCAGGCCATCCCGCCGGTGAGGGCACCGTCTCCGATGACCGCGACGACGTGGTCGTCCTTCTCCAGTACCTCGTTGGCCTTGGCGAGGCCGTCGGCCCAGCCGAGGACGGTCGAGGCGTGCGAGTTCTCGATGATGTCGTGCTCGGACTCGGCCCGGGAGGGGTAGCCGGAGAGGCCGCCCTTGCTCTTGAGCTTCGAGAAGTCCTGGCGGCCTGTGAGCAGCTTGTGCACATAGCTCTGGTGGCCGGTGTCGAAGAGGACCTTGTCCCGTGGCGACTCGAACACCCGGTGCAGGGCGATGGTCAGCTCGACCACACCCAGGTTGGGTCCGAGGTGTCCACCGGTCTTGGACACCGCGTCGACGAGGAACGTACGGATCTCCCCGGCGAGCTGCTCCAGCTGCTCAAGGCTGAGCCGGTCCAGGTCGCGCGGTCCCCCGATGCGGGTCAGCAGATCCACCCGTGCCTCCTTGCGTTTGAGCTGGTCGAGCGTGCCGATCCGATGAGTCTAATGTTCCGCCCGCGTGCGCCGTCAGCGGGCGGTGCATTCTGCGCCACCCGATCGGATGACGTATGACATCGCACACCTGTGCGCACCATGGGAACGCGGACACGCACGAGCCCGGCACCTCGGAGGATGCCGGGCGGGTGCGTGGTCGGGGGTCAGGCGCGACCGGCCGACTTCTGGGTCTTGCGTGTGACGGAGTCGATGACGACCGTGATGAGGAGGACGCCGCCGGTGATCATGTAGTTGATCGGGGTGGCGATGCCTTCCAGGGACAGTCCGTACTGGATCGAGACGATGACCATGACGCCGAGGAGCGCGTTCCAGGTCCGGCCGCGTCCGCCGAAGAGGCTGGTGCCACCGATGACGGCCGCCGCGATGACGTTCATCAGCAGGTCGCCGGTGCCGGAGCCCTGGTTGACCGCCGCGATCTTGGAGGCCCAGAACAGACCGCCGATCGCCGCGAAGGTACCCGCGATGGCGAAGACCGAGACCCGGATCGCCGTGACGTTGATGCCCGCGCGGCGGGACGCCTCGACGCTGCCGCCGAGCGCGAAGATCTTCCGGCCGTAGGCCGTGCGGCGCAGGACGAAGTCCGTCGCCACCAGGACCACGAGGAAGAGGACCAGGGCCAGGGGCAGGCCCCGGTACTGGTTGAACATGATCGCGGCGGCGAAGGCGAACACCGCGAGCACGACGGTGCGCACCACGATGTCGGTGAGCGGCCGGGCCGGGATGCCCGCGGCCTCGCGGCGGCGGCTGTCCAGGAACGCGGAGAGGAAGTAGCCCACGACGGCCACCGCGGCGAGGCCGTACGCGGCCGCGACATCGGAGAAGTAGTACGTGGTGAGGTGACCGACGACGCCGTCGCCGTCAAGGTTGATCGTGCCGGTGTCACCGAGCAGCTGGAGCATGAAGCCCAGCCAGAACAGCAGGCCGGCGAGGGTGACGGCGAAGGCGGGCGCGCCTATCCGGGCGAAGAAGAAGCCGTGGATCGCGCCGATGACCGCACCGCTGACGATCGCGATGAGGACGGCCAGCCACTCGTTCATGCCCTGGGTGACGCTCAGTACGGCCACCAGCGCGCCGGAGACGCCGCTGACCGAGCCGACCGACAGGTCGATCTCGCCGAGCAGCAGGACGAAGATGATGCCGACGGCCATCATGCCGGTGGCGACCATCGCGACGGCGATGTCGCTGAGGTTCTTCGCGGAGAGGAACTCCGAGTTCAGGCTCTGGAAGACCACGCAGATGATGACCAGGCCGATGATCACGGGGATCGAGCCGAGGTCACCCGCGCTCATCTTGCGCTTGAACTCGGTGAGGTATCCGCCGAGGCCCTGCTCGCGCACGAGCAGCCGGGGGTCGACCGCGGTGGCCGCGCCCTTGGCGGCGTCCGGGTTCACCACGGGAGCGCCGGCGGGGGCGGCCGTCTTGTCGGTGTTCACTTCTGAACCTCCGCGTTGCGCGCCGCACGACGGGTCACGGCGTTTTCCGTGGCGCCGGTGATGGCGGAGATGATCTCTTCCTGCGAGGTGGTCTTCACGTCGAAGACCCCGTTGTTGCGGCCCAGCCTGAGCACCGCCACCTTGTCGGCGACGGCCTTCACATCGGCCATGTTGTGGCTGATGAGGATGACCGCGTGGCCGCGCTCGCGCAGCCGCTCGACGAGGTCGAGGACCTGGGCGGTCTGCTCGACACCGAGGGCCGCTGTGGGCTCGTCGAGGATGACGAGCTTGGGCTCACCGAGCATCGACCGGGCGATGGCCACGGTCTGGCGCTGACCGCCGGAGAGCGAGGCGATCGGGATGCGGACGCTGGGAATGCGGATCGACAGCGTGCTGAGGAGCTCGAGGGAGCGGCGCTCCATCTCGACCTCGTTGAGCACGCCGAACTTGCGGAGTTCCCGGCCGAGGTAGAGGTTCCCGACGACATCGATGTTGTCGCACAGCGCGAGGTCCTGATAGACGGTCGCGATGCCCAGGTTCTGGGCGTCGTGCGGCTTGTTGATCTGGACGGCGTCGCCTTCCCACTCGATGACTCCGTCATCGATCGGGTGGACACCGGCAATCGTCTTGACCAGCGTTGATTTACCGGCGCCGTTGTCGCCGACCAGGGCGACCACCTCGCCGGCGTGGACCTCAAGCTGTACATCGGTGAGCGCCTGGACGGCACCGAATCGCTTGGAGACCCCTCGCAACGCCAACACGGGCGTAGCGGACACGTGAACCATCTCCTTCGCCGCCTGACCGGCGGGGATGCCGCGCCTGGGGGAAGGCGCGGTGGGTCGAGCAGAAGAGAACAAGGGGGGCGCGGCAGAGGCCGCGGGGAAGTGTTCCATCCGGTGCCCCGCCCGGCAGCGGGACAGTTGGTGGGCGGGGCACCGGACAGGCTTCGTGGGCGCAAGTCGCTTGTACGTCAGCGGACTTGCTGCCGGTGGACGGCCGTCGCACCGTGCGATCACGGTGGCCGGCCGGCCGCGGGTCCGGCCGGGTGCGGCCGGACCCTCGACGGACTACTTGAGGCCGAGCTTGTCGCAGGCGGCCTTGTACTTGGCCGTGCAGATCTCGTCGACCGTGTAGATGCCGTCCTTCAGGACGGTGTCCTGGATGTTGGCCTGGGTCAGCGAGACGACCGGGACCAGGACGGTGGGAACGCCCTTCTGGGTGGGGCTGTCCACCGTGGACGTGGCGATCGAGTCGAGCTTCTCGCCCTTGGCCAGCGCGACGGCCATCTCGGCCGCGGCCGCACCCTCGGGGGCGTACGGCTTGTAGACGCTCATGAACTGCTCACCGGCGACGATGCGCTGCACACCGGCGAGTTCGGCGTCCTGGCCGGTGACCGGCGGGAGCTTGGAGAGACCGGCGGCCTTGAGGGCGGTGATGATGCCGCCCGCCATGCCGTCGTTGGCGGAGTAGACGCCGACGATCTTGTCCTTGCCGAGAGCCGTGATCGCCGCCTCCATGTTGGCGTTGGCGTTCTCCGGCTTCCACTCCTTGGTGTCGTACTCCTTGCCGTACTTGACCTTGCCGTCGAGCTCGGCCTTGGCGCCCTTCTTGAAGAGGGCGGCGTTCGGGTCGGTGATCGCGCCGTTCATCATCACGATCGTGCCGCCGTCGGCCTTGTCGCCGAGGGCCTCCAGCAGGGCCTTGCCCTGGACGTGGCCGACCTCTTCGTTGTCGAAGGAGGTGTAGGCGTCGATCGGGCCCTCGGCGAGGCGGTCGAAGGCGACGACGGGGATGCCGGCGTCCTTGGCCTTCTTCACGCCGTTGGCGATGGCCTTGGAGTCCACCGCGTCGATGATCAGCGCGTCGACTTTGTTGGTGATCATGGTCTCGACCTGCTGCGACTGCAGTGTGGCGTCCTGCTTGGCGTTGGCGTAGATGACCTTCGCCTTGCCGTTGGTGAGCTCGCTGACCTTCTCTTCGATGAGCGGCTTGTCGAACTTCTCGTACCGGGCCGTCTGATTCTCGGGAAGGAGCAGACCTATCTTGAGGTCGTCGCCCTTCTTCGCCGAGCTCTTTTCGGCCTTGTCGCCGGACTCCTTGGCACTGCCGCAAGCGGCAAGCGAGACAGCCATGGCGGTGGCGGCAACGGCAACGGCGGCACGACGCATACGCGTGTTCATTCTCGAACCTCCCTGACGAGGCCGCGACGTTGCGGCCGAGGTGGCTGGAAGTCAACTCGGCCGCGACGTCAGCGTCAAGGAGTAAATCCTTAACGAGATGACAACGGTGCCATTCGTTATCTAAGTGAAGGCAGGGGTCGCCGTGGAGAGCGTGCTCTCCAAAAGGGTTGAATCACCCATCTCGTTCAGTACGAGGGCCAGCGCGCCCAGCACTTCCGCCCGGCCGCCGAGGGCTCCGGGCAGCACCGACAACTGCCGTGCGGCGCTCGGAATGGCATACCGGGAGACCGAGTCGCGGATCGGTCCCAGCACCAGCTCCCCCGCCTCCGCGAGGGACCCGCCGAGCACCACCCGGCTCGGGTTCAGCAGGTTGCACAGGTTGGCGACACCGCTGCCGATGTGCCGCCCGACGTCCCCGATCACCCGACGGCAGCCCGGATCGCCCTCACGGGCCAGCTGGACCACGCGTTCCATGGTCAGATCGGCCCCGTGGCTGGGCTGGAGCAGGGGCAGGACGTACCGGGCGGCGGCGAAGGTCTCCAGGCAGCCGCGGTTGCCGCAGCGGCACACGGGGCCCGACTCGTCGAGCGTGATGTGCCCGATCTCGCCGGCCGTGCCACCGGGGCCCCGGTAGATGGAGCCGTCGATCACCAGACCGGCGCCGACACCGCTCGCGACCTTGATGTACGCGAGGTCCTTGACCCCCCGCCCGCTCCCCCAGACCAGCTCGCCCAGCGCCCCGAGGTTGGCGTCGTTGTCGACGTACACCGGCACCCCCAGGCGTCCGGCCAGTTCCTCGCTGGGGTTGATGCCCGTCCAGCCCGGCAGGATCGAGGTGGAGCCCAGCGTGCCGGACTCCACGTCGATCGGTCCGGGCACGCCGAGCCCGACACCGATCACCTTGTCCGGAGCGATCCCGGTGGCCTCGATCAGCCGGTTCACCAGCTGTTCCGCCCGGCCGAAGCCCTGCGCCGACGAGGCGTCGACGTCCAGCGGCTCGGACTCCTCGGCAAGCACCTGGTGGGCCAGGTTGCCGACGGCCACCCTGAGGTGCGTATGGCCGAAGTCCACGCCGACCACGATGCCCGCGTCGCCGCTGAGCGACACGCTGCGCGCCCTGCGGCCGCCGGCCGATGTCGGCGTGACCTCGACCGTGCCGCTGTCCTTCAGCTCGCGAACGATATTGGAGACGGTGGCCGCGGAGAGGCCAGTGCCCCTGGCGATCTCCGCCTGGGTGAGCGATCCCGCCATTCGTACGGCCCGTACGACGCGCTCAAGATTGGCCCGATGCAGAGATGTCTGCGACCCCGGAGTCTCCATCGACTCTCTCACTCCTGCCGTTTTCTCTAACATGTGAACTCTAAGCAGAGTCTTAGGGACCACCTCCCGTCAAGACCTGAGCGGGGAGGGCCTCGGTTGAGCGGGCCAGCGGGAAACGCGGAACGCCCGGGTCCCGCCGCTTGAAGCAGCTGGACCCGGGCGTTGCCGGAGCGGACGTGGCGTACTACTTCATGGCGCCCGCCGTCAGACCGGCCTGGACCTGGCGCTGGAAGATGAAGTAGACGACCAGGACGGGCAGCATGGCGATCATCATGCCCGCCATCAGTGCGCCCCAGTCGTTCTCGTAACCCTGCTGCAGGGCGATCATCGCGAGGCCCTGGGTCAGCACGTAGTCCTTCTCCTCCTGGTTCAGCACCATGGGCAGCAGGTACTGGTTCCACTGCCCGAGGAAGTTGAAGATGCCGATGCTGATCAGGCCGGGCTTGGCCATCGGCAGCATGACCTGGAAGAACGTCCGGGTGTGCGAGGCCCCGTCGATCATCGCCGCCTCGGCCACCGAGGTCGGCAGCGTCCGGAAGAACGCCGTCATGAAGAAGACGGTGAACGGCAGCGAATAGGCGATGTAGACCAGGATCATGCCCTGGTACGTGGTGAGCAGCGACCCGGTCGGGAAGTCCCGCATGACGAAGAAGAGCGGGATCACCAGCATGAAGACGGGGAAGGACATGCCCGCCACGAACAGGTAGTAGATGAAGCGGTTGCCCGGGAACTGGAAGCGGGCCAGGACGTACGCGGCCATCGAGCCCAGCACCATCGTGCCGATGACCGAACCGCCCACGACGATCACCGTGTTGATGAAGTACTGGCCCATGTTCGCCTTGTTCCAGGCGTTGGACCAGTTCTCCCAGTGAAGGGTGGTGGGCAGGCCCCACGGCTCGGTGAGGATGCCGTTACTTGTCTTGAAGGAGCTCCACAGCACCCACAGGAGCGGGACTCCCACCATCAGCGCCCAGACGACCAGCATGCCGTGGGAGAAGACGTTGAGTACGCCGCCCTCCTTGCCGCCCTTGCCGCTCTTGGCGCCCTTGGGGGAGCTCGGCTTCCTCGCGCCGGGTACGACGCCCTGCGTCGGTGTCTCGTCGGTCTTGATCGTCATCCGCCCGTACCCCTAGAACTCGATCCGCTCACGCCGCGCAAAGCGCATGGTGAGCACTGCGAACGTCATGGTCACGACGAGCATCGCGACGCCCATCGCCGAGGCGTAGCCGAACTGGCTGTCGCGGAAGGCCGTCTGGTAGAGCCTCAGCGGCATGACGTCCGTGGCGCCGTCCGGTCCGCCCATGTTCACCGACATGATCTGGACCAGGGCGAACGCGTCGAGGGCGCAGATGCCCATGTAGACCCAGCCGGTCTGGACGGTGTCCCACAGCAGCGGCAGGGTGATCCTGAAGAAGGTGTGGATGCGGTTGGCCCCGTCGAGCAGGGACGCCTCGTAGATCTCCCGCGGGATGGATGCCATCGCCGCGGAGAAGAGCACCACGTAGAAGCCGACATTGGACCAGACCATGACGGCGCTGATGCAGATGAGCGCCAGGCTCTTCTCGCCCAGCCAGGCGTTCTGCAGGCTTTCGAGACCCACCGCTCCCAGGAGGGAGTTGAGCATGCCGTCCTGGGGGTCGGGGTTGTAGATGTTGAACCAGATGACCGCGATGATCGTGATGGAGATGACCTGCGGGAAGAAGAAGATGAGCTTGTAGAACTTCGACCCCGTGACACCGCCGACCACTTCGTTCTTCTTGCGCCGGCCGCCGACGTTGAGCATGAAGGCGAAGAAGAGCCCCATGCCGAGGGTGACGACCGGGATCGCGGCCAGCATGTAGATGTTGTGACGCAGCGCGTTCCAGAAGTCCTCGCTGTGCCAGAGCCGCTCGAAGTTGTCCAGGCCGACGAACTTCGAGGTGCCGACCAGTCCCGACCAGTCGGTCATCGAGATCTGGAACGCCTGGATGAACGGTGAGATCACGAAGATCGCGTAGATGATCAGAGGCAGGGCCAGGAAGCCCGCTATGAATCGGTATTTGCCGTGTTGCATGGTGCTTCCCGGCCCTTCCCCTCGTCGGTCTTCTACTGCCAGGTGCGGAAACGGAACCGTGGACTCATGAACCGCGGTTCACGACACGCGGGCACGTCAGGCCGTGCGCTTGAACTTCTTGACCGAGCTGTCCCGTGCGACGTCGTCGCAGTACTTCTGGGTCTTCTTGATCCAGTCGGCGGCCTTCAGGTCGCCCGTGAGGAGCTGGCCCGTGAGGCCGCCGATCTTCTCGTCGGTCAGCGCCGGGTACCACTCCTGCAGCTGGAGGCTGATGAGGTTGTCACCGGCCTCGCCGAAGACCTTGCTGGCCGAGGCGAGACCCGGGGAGAGGGTCATGCCGTCGGTGGCGCCGGTGACACAGGTCAGCGACTTCACCTTGGTGGCGAAGTTCTGCGCGTGCTTCTTCGAGAGCATGATGCGCAGCAGCTCCATGCCGCCCGCCGGGTTCTTGCCCTTGCTCGGGACGATGAACGGCTCACTGGGCTCGGCGCGCAGCGAGGCGGTCGGCATCTTGTCGCCCGCACCCCCGTCGAAGAGCGCGCCGACGGCCATGCCGAAGTCCTTGGGCGTGGTCGTGGCGGCCTCGTTCTCGACCCACGAACCGTTCGGGATGAACGCGGCCTTGCCCTTGGTCCAGGCGGTCTGCGACTGGATGTGGGTCAGGCCCTGGCTGCCTTCCAGGAAGTACTTCTTGGCGGCCAGCTCCTCGTAGTGCTCGACGACGACCTTGACCGCGTCGTTCTTGGCCCAGGCGTTCGGCTCGAGGTTGTCGATCTCGATCCACCCCGGCATGCCGCCGATCTTGGCGATCTGCGCGAAGAGGTTGAAGTGGACGTAGTACGGGAACTTGCCCGCGTACGTCCAGGGCGCGATGCCCGCCTTCTTGATCTCGGCGCAGGTCGCGACCATCTCGTCGAGGGTCTTGGGGTACGCCCAGCCCTTGTCCGCCAGCAGCTTCTGGGAGTACCAGGTGCCGTAGATGGTGAAGGCGTAGTACAGGACGTCGAAGACGTCGCCGTGCATGCCCTTTTCGAGCGTGCTCGGGTGAATGGTGTCGCGGATCTTCTTGGCCGGGTCGTCCATCGACGCCGCGTCCAGAAGGACACCGAGGTCCTGCAGCTGGCCCTGGGTGGACAGCTTGTTCATGTCCAGGTGGTCGGCACCGGAGTTGTCGATGACGTCCGGCGGGTTGCCGCCGGCGAAGCGCGGGGTCAGCTTGGGGCCGACCTGCTGCGTGCCGGTGTGCTTGACCGTGGCGCCGTAGGTCGCCTTGTAGTCGGTCTCCGCGTCGATGGCGTACTGGTCGCCCAGACCGCCCTTGAAGATGAACGCCTCCAGCGGGGCGCCCTTCTTGACGCCGAGCGGGTTCTTCGCCGACTTCTGGCCCTCGGGCTTCTTGGTGCCCTTGTCTTCGGTGCCGCCACCGCCGGTGGCGCAGGCGGAGAGGAAGCTCATCGTCGGAATGGTGACCAGACCGAGTGCGGCAGACCGCTTGATCAGACTACGACGGCCAAGGCCCTCATTGTTGTGGGCGGAGGTGGATCCCATGCTCAAGTCCTCGCCTTCTTCAGGACTCAGGCGGTGTACCGGTCACCCGTCGATATCGCCTCAGGCGAAGGGCCCCGCCACCGCGGTCAGTTGCGCTTGGGTCATGCGAATTTCCGAAAACTACTGTGCAGTGGGGGTGTCGGGAGACCGTACAGCTTCGGACGCCCCAGGCGTCTCCCGCGGCCATCCCCCGTGCCCCCGAGTGCGCAGCCGCGTGAAGCGGCCGTGCAGATGCCGACAGGTATAGTCCACTTGTCGCCAACTGAGCAAGATCGAGTGCATGTTTGCACGGCAGTCTTTCCCGAGTTGAGACCTCACGGATACCTGGGCTCTCCCCGTTCGGATCGCGCCGGACCCCGCGCACCACCGCCGCGCGGTATCAATTTCCCCAAGACGGTCGAATCCGGTGCGGTTTCTCGCGCAACACCCTTGACACCACTGTCCCCTTACATCCCTACTGGACCCTGCGAATCATGAATGACAACGTTGTCTATCGCCCTTCCAGGGGAGGAATCGCTCGGGATGCTCCGGATGATCGGGATCAAGAGAGTCCATGCGGTCGCCACAAGAGTCCATACGAGAGCCCACGTGGCGGCCTTGGTGGCGGCCGCTTCGCTTCTTGTCGTGACGGCCCCTTCCGCCGCCATCGCCCGGCCCGCCGCTCCGGACCAACCGGCCAAGGGCGGACAGGAGTTCAGCACCTCGTTCGAAGCGGACGAAAGGCAGCCGGACTGGCGCAACACCGTCGAAGAGGGGTCTGACGGCAACAAAAGGTCGTCCGGCGTCGATGGCGGATTCTCCGCCGGAATACCGGGCAATGTCACCGACAAGGTGACCGACCTGCGTGCCAGCGGCGAGAACACCGGCGGCGGAGAGGTCAAGGAGAATCTCGTCGATGTCGAGTCCGGCACGAAGTGGCTGACCTTCGCACCGTCCGGATGGGTCGAATTCGACCTCGCCGAACCGGTCAAGGTCGTGACTTACGCGTTGACTTCGGCCAACGACCACGACGAGCGCGACCCCCGCGACTGGACGCTGAAGGGCTCCGCCGACGGCACCACGTGGAAGGACCTGGACACCCGGACCGGCCAGACCTTCGCCGAACGTTTCCAGACCAAGTCGTACGATTTCACGGCGGACACGGCCTACCGCCACTTCCGTCTGGAGATCACGAAGAACAACGGCGCGTCGGACGCCCTCCAGCTCGCCGACGTCCAGTTCTCCGACGGTGACACCTCCGCACCCACCCCGGACGAGATGCGCAGCCAGGCCGACCGCGGCCCGTCCGGCTCCCCCACCGCGAAGTCGGGCGCGGGGTTCAGCGGGAAGAAGGCGCTGCGCTACGCCGGTACGCACAAGCCGGACGGCCGCGCCTACTCGTACAACAAGGTCTTCGACGTCGACACGGCCGTCACGAAGGACACCGAGCTCTCCTACCTCGTCTACCCGCAGATGGGCGAGACGGACCTCGACTACCCTGCGACGCACATCGCGGTCGACCTCGCCTTCACCGACGGTACGTACCTCAGCGGACTCAAGGCGACCGACAGCCACGGCGGCGCGCTGACCCCGCAGGGCCAGGCCGACGCCAAGCGGCTGTACGTGAACCAGTGGAACAAGGTCGCCTCGCGCATCGGCACGGTGGCGGCGGGCAAGACCGTCGACCGCATCCTGGTGGCGTACGACTCCCCCAAGGGCCCGTCGAAGTTCCAGGGCTGGATCGACGACGTCAGGATCGCGCCGAAGGCCCCCGAGAAGCGCAAGGCCCACCTCGCGGACTACGCGCTGACCACGCGCGGCACCCACTCCAGTGGAGGGTTCTCGCGCGGCAACAACATACCGGCCACCGCGGTCCCCCATGGCTTCAACTTCTGGACGCCGGTGACCAACGCCGGCTCGACGAGCTGGCTGTACGACTACGCCCGGGGCAACAACGAGGACAACCTGCCCGAGATCCAGGCGTTCAGCGCCAGTCACGAGCCGAGCCCCTGGATGGGTGACCGCCAGACCTTCCAGATGATGCCGTCGGCGGCCGAGGGCACCCCGGACGCCTCGCGCTCGGCGCGGGCGCTGCCGTTCCACCACGAGAACGAGACAGCGAAGCCGCACTACTACGGTGTGACATTTGACAGCGGCCTCAAGGCCGAGATGACGCCCACCGACCACGCGGCGCGCATGCGGTTCACCTACCCCGGTGACGACGCGACCATGGTCTTCGACAACATCTCCAACGCGGGCGGGCTGACCCTCGACGCGAAGTCCGGTTCGTTCACCGGCTTCTCCGACGTGAAGAGCGGCCTCTCGACCGGAGCCACCCGGCTCTTCGTATACGGCGTATTCGACGCTCCCGTCACCGGCAGCGGCAAGCTGAGCGGCGGTGGCGGCGCCGACGTGACCGGCTACTTCCGCTTCGACGCAGGGGCGGACCGTACGGTCGGGCTGCGCCTCGCGACCTCCCTCATCAGCGTGGACCAGGCGAAGCAGAACCTCGCCGACGAGCTCCCGGAGTCGGCCTCCTTCGAGCAGATCAGGGACCGGGCGCGGAGTGCCTGGGACCGCATCCTGGGCAAGGTGGAGGTCGAGGGAGCCAATGCGGACCAGCTGACCACGCTCTACTCCAGCCTCTACCGGCTCTACCTGTACCCGAATTCGGGCTTCGAGGAGGTCGAGGGGAAGAGCAAGTACGCCAGCCCCTTCTCCCCGAAGACGGGCCCCGACACCCCGACCCGCACCGGCGCGAAGATCGTCGACGGCGAGGTGTACGTCAACAACGGCTTCTGGGACACCTACCGGACGACGTGGCCCGCCTACTCCTTCCTCACCCCGAAGAAGGCCGGCGAGATGGTGGACGGCTTCGTCCAGCAGTACAAGGACGGCGGCTGGGTCTCCCGCTGGTCGTCCCCGGGTTACGCGGACCTGATGACCGGCACCAGTTCGGACGTGGCGTTCGCCGACGCGTACGTCAAGGGCGTGAAGTTCGACGCGAAGGCGGCGTACGAGGCGGCGCTGAAGAACGCCACCGTGGTTCCGCCGTCCTCCGGCGTCGGCCGCAAGGGCATGGAGACCTCACCCTTCACCGGATACGCGAACACGTCGACGCACGAGGGGCTTTCCTGGTCGCTGGAGGGCTACCTCAACGACTACGGCATCGCGCAGATGGGCAAGGCCCTCTACAAGAAGACGAAGAACGCGCGCTACAAGGAGGAGTCCGACTACTTCCTGAACCGCGCCCGCAACTACGTCAAGCTCTTCGACGACAAGGCCGGCTTCTTCCAGGGCAGGAACGCCAAGGGCGACTGGCGGGTCCGTTCGGACCAGTACGACCCGCGGGTCTGGGGCTACGACTACACCGAGACCAACGGCTGGGGATACGCCTTCACTGCCCCGCAGGACAGCCGCGGCCTGGCCAACCTCTACGGCGGGCGTGACGGCCTCGCCGAGAAGCTGGACACGTACTTCGCCACACCGGAGACCGCGGGACCGGAGTTCGTCGGTTCGTACGGGGGCGTCATCCACGAGATGACGGAGGCCCGCGACGTACGGATGGGCATGTACGGCCACAGCAACCAGGTCGCCCACCACGCCACGTACATGTACGACGCGGCCTCGCAGCCCTGGAAGACGCAGGAGAAGGTCCGCGAGGTCCTCGGCCGCCTCTACACGGGCAGCGAGATCGGACAGGGCTACCACGGCGACGAGGACAACGGCGAGCAGTCGGCCTGGTTCCTCTTCTCCTCGCTGGGCTTCTACCCGCTGGTGATGGGCAGTGGCGAGTACGCGATCGGCTCGCCGCTCTTCACGAAGACCACGGTGCACCTGGAGAACGGCCAGGACCTCGTGGTGAAGGCCCCGAAGAACAGCGCGAAGAACATCTACGTTCAGGGCTTGAAGGTCAACGGCAAGAAGTGGAAGTCCACTTCACTGCCGCACGACCTGCTGGCCAAGGGCGGCGTGCTGGAGTTCGACATGGGTTCCAAGCCCTCCGCCTGGGGCACCGGCAAGAACGCGGCGCCGGTCTCGATCACCCAGGTCGACGAGGTGCCGAACCCGAAGGCCGACGCGCTGAAGGGCGAGGGAGCCCTCTTCGACAACACCTCGGCCACGAAGGCCACGGTCGATTCGGTGGACCTGCCGGTGGCCTCGGCCACCAAGGCACTGCAGTACACCCTGACCTCCTCCGCGGCGGACGAGGCCCCGGCCGGCTGGGTCCTCCAGGGCTCGTCGGACGGCACGACGTGGACGGACCTCGACAAGCGGTCCGCCCAGTCGTTCGCCTGGGACAAGCAGACGCGGGTGTTCTCGGTCGACCGGCCGGGCTCGTACGCGACGTACCGGCTGGTTGTCGACGGCACGGCGACGCTGGCGGAGATCGAGCTGCTCAGCCAGAAGTAGTGGGTTGAACGCTCAACTGATGTGAGGGGTGCCCCTTTCGGCGAGGTCCGCCGGGAGGGGCACCCCTCTGTTCTGGTCCGTACGCGCGGTTTCCACTCCTGCGGCATCAGCCGATCAGGGAACTTCTGACACGTTCTCGTGTCTTATCTGACTTTTACGACAATTCATGGCATCTCTTAGGCGATCAGGTGGTCAGTACGACAATCATCTCGGCTTGAAGGAGCCCTTTATGCGTATCTCCGCGTCCGTCCGCTCCCGCAGCGTCCGCACAGGCACCACGGTGGCCGCCGCTGTCGCCGTCGCCGGCGCCACCCTGGCCGGAGCACCTGCCGCCTACGCCCTCCCCGGTGACAGCGGCGACATCGACATCCGTTCGGTCAGCTGGCACTCGCGCGGCGACCGTGACGGGGTCGAGGTCTGCAAGTTCGTGCTCGTGGCGAACAACTTCGAGTCGTTCCCCTCGGTCCCCTGGACGATCACCGAGCAGCCCCCGACCACGCCCCCGGGCAACACACTGCTCGCGACCCTGCCGCTCGTGGACGGCAATGCGCGCAGCCAGGCGTATGTGCTCCCGGAGGGTACGTACAAGCTGGTGTGGATCGTCCCGGCGGGCCCGAAGCAGAAGAGCTTCAAGGTCGAGTGCCCCGAGCGCGGTCAGGACCGGGGTCAGGGTCAGGGCCAGGGCCAGGAGCAGGGCCAGGGCGGCAGCAAGCACTACAAGCCGTCCGGCGCGGTGCCCGCCGGCGGCGGCGGCGTCCCGGACATGGAGCCCATCAGCTCCGAGAGCGGCTCGAACGCCGGGACCGCCGCGGCACTGGTCGCCGGGGCGGCCGGAGTCGCGGGCCTGATCATGGTTCGCCGGTCCGCACGTCGCCGTGCCCGTGGCGAGGCGTAACGCCCGCTGCCGACGGCGACGACGACGAGGACCGACGCGCGCATGCCGTCTCACCATGACGCTGTTCGTGACGTTCTCACTGGTGACCGGCATCGTCTGGGTGTCCTCGGACTCCTCCGAGGACACCCCGTCGGTCGCCGCCGCCCGCGGCAGCGACGCCGCGGGCGGCGGGCCGGCGCCGTTCCAACGGGCGCCGCACACACCCCAGGAGAAAGTGCCCGCCTCGCACGCCCCCCTGGTCCCGTCCCGCCCCCTGAAGGTGGCCATTCCCGCCATCTTCATCGAGGCGGCGGTCACCGGCCTCGGTCTCGACACGAAGGGCCGGCTCGAGGCCCCGCCGCTGAGCAAGCCCAAGCTGACGGGCTGGTACGAGAAGGGGCCGTCACCCGGTGAGAACGGAACGGCCCTGCTCGTGGGCCACCGGGACACGAAGACCGGCCCCGCGATCTTCCTCAACCTCAACGCGCTGCGCCGGGGCGACAGGGTCAACGTGGTGCGCGCGGACCGCAGGACCGCGGTGTTCACGGTCGATGCCGTGAACACGTACACGAAGGACAAGTTCCCCGACGACAAGGTGTACGGGGCGACCGGGCGGCCCGAACTCCGGTTGCTGACCTGCGGCGGGCGCTTCGACGAGAAGGCCGGCTACTCGGCGAACGTGGTGGTCTTCGCCCACCTCACCTCGCTGAAGAAGGCGGCCTGACTCCGCCCATGGGCTCCGGCCGGTACCTCGGGGGCGAGGTACCGGCCGTCCGTACGGCCGGGGGCCCGGCGAGCAGCGCGCTCAGACCTGCACCGCCCTGAACAGCCTTTCCGGCAGGGCCATGTTGAGCGCCGTGATGACGGGCTTGCCATGTTCCTTGCCGAGCCGGGAGACCGCCCCCGTGGCGAGCTGGAACAGCTCACCGCTCGCGGGGCTCAGCCGCAGATAGCGGGCGGTGAGCACACGCAGGAAATGGGAGTGCGCCACCAGGGCGATGTCGGCGTCCCCGAGGTGCGACGCCGCTGCCGCCACCTCCGCGAGCACCCGGTCCGCCCGGGCGCCCACCTCCTGCGGGGTCTCTCCCGGGTGTTCGGCAGGTCCGGGGGCCACGCCGTCGGTCCAGAGGTTCCAGTCGGGGCGGGTGCGGCGGATATCGACCGTGGTCACACCCTCGTACGCCCCGTACTCCCACTCGTGCAGGTCGGGCGTCTCGCGGGGTGCGGGCAGCTCGGCCAGTTCGGCGGTGCGGCGGGCACGGATGTACGGACTGGTCAGGGTGAGACCGATGTGACGCTCGGCGAGCAGCGGAACGAGCGCCTTCGCCTGACGCTCCCCGAGCTCCGTCAGGGGCAGATCGGTATAACTCGTGTGCTGCCCGGAACGGGACCACTCGGTCTCTCCGTGCCGGATCAGGATCAGCTCACCCATGGTGCTTCCGCTCTCTTGTATCGGTTGCGCGGCAGTCGCAGGTGCGAGCGCGCGGGCCCACGATCGCACTTACGGACGGGCGTTGCCCGATCACCCCCTGCGGCACCCCGTTCCTGCTACGTGCCCGTGCGCCTACCGTAGGGGTCCTGCCTGCACGTTTTCCCGAGGGGGGACCTCATGCCCGACAGCTTTCCGCCGCCACCGCCGCCCCATCAGCAACAGCAGCAGCAGCCGTGGGGGACGCCGCCCGGATGGGGCGGGCCGCCGCCGCGCAAGAGTAATACCGGGCTGATCGTCGGGCTGTCCGTCGGGGGCGCGCTGCTTGTCCTGGCCCTCATGGGCGGGTTGCTGTACGTCCTGGGCAAGGCCGTTACGGACTCCGCGGGACCGCGTGCGACTCCGTCGGCCGAGGCGATGCCCGACCAGGAACGGTCGGTCACGCCCACACCGACGCCCGCCGGCACGGACGCGGAGGAGGACGTCCGGATCGCCGGGTGCGCGGTGGACTCGCTGACCTCGTGGCCGGCCGCCCGGATGGAGATAGTGAACGGCTCCGGGAGCGCGGCGGACTACTACGTGACCGTGGGGTTCGTGGACAGGGACGGCGCCCGGGTGGCGGACGGGATCGTCGGGGTGGTCGGTCTCGCGCCGGGCCAGACCGCGAAGAAGGAGGCGCAGGGGCTCGACGCGGCCCCGAGCGACATGAAGTGCCGGATCACCGAGGTGCGGCGCACCCCGTCGGTCGGCTGACCCTCTCCGCAAGCACCGGCACAGACCGGGGCACCGGAACAGACCGAAGGGCCGCACCCCGTACGACGGGGTGCGGCCCTCAGTGGTGTGCGGTGCGCTCTAGTTGCGGATCAGGCTGCGGAGCACGTACTGCAGGATGCCGCCGTTGCGGTAGTAGTCCGCCTCGCCGGGGGTGTCGATGCGGACGACCCCGTCGAACTCCACACCGGTGTCGGTGGTGACCTTCACCGTGCGCGGCGTGGTGCCGTCGTTCAGCTCGGTCACGCCGGTGAAGGAGAAGGCCTCCTCGCCGGTCAGGCCGAGGGACGCGGCCGTCTGGCCCTCCGGGAACTGGAGCGGCAGGACGCCCATGCCGATGAGGTTCGAGCGGTGGATGCGCTCGTAGGACTCGGCGATGACGGCCTTGACGCCCAGGAGCGCGGTGCCCTTGGCCGCCCAGTCGCGGGACGAGCCGGAGCCGTACTCCTTGCCCGCCAGGATGACGAGCGGGGTGCCCGCGGCCTGGTAGTTCTGCGAGGCGTCGTAGATGAACGACACCGGCGCACCTTCATCGGACCGGGTGAAGTCGCGGGTGAAGCCGCCCTCGGTGCCCGGCGCGATCTGGTTGCGCAGGCGGATGTTGGCGAACGTGCCGCGGATCATGACCTCGTGGTTACCACGGCGCGAGCCGTAGGAGTTGAAGTCACGGCGCTCGATGCCGTGCTCCGTGAGGTACTTGCCGGCCGGGGTGTCGGCCTTGATCGCACCGGCCGGGGAGATGTGGTCGGTGGTGACCGAGTCGCCGAGCTTGGCCAGCACGCGGGCGCCCGTGATGTCCTCGACCGGGGTCGTCTCCATCGTCATGCCCTCGAAGTACGGGGGCTTCCGGACGTAGGTGGACTCGGCGTCCCACTCGAAGGTGTTGCCGGTGGGGATCGACAGCGCCTGCCACTGGGCGTCGCCCGCGAAGACGTCCTGGTAGGACTTGTTGAACATGTCCTCGCCGATGGAGTTGGCGACGACGTCGTTCACCTCGGCCTCGGAGGGCCAGATGTCCTGGAGGAAGACGGGCTTGCCGTCCTGGTCGACGCCGAGGGCGTCCTTGGTGATGTCGACCTTCATCGAACCGGCGATGGCGTACGCGACGACCAGCGGCGGGGACGCCAGGTAGTTCATCTTGACGTCGGGGTTGATCCGGCCCTCGAAGTTACGGTTGCCCGAGAGCACCGAGGTCACGGCCAGGTCGTGCTCGTTGACCGCCTTGGAGACCTCGTCCGGCAGCGGGCCGGAGTTGCCGATGCAGGTGGTGCAGCCGTAGCCGACGAGGTTGAAGCCGACCTTGTCGAGGTACGGGGTGAGGCCCGCCTTGTCGAAGTAGTCGGTGACGACCTTCGAGCCCGGGGCGAGGGTGGTCTTGACCCACGGCTTGCGGGTCAGGCCCTTCTCCACGGCCTTCTTCGCGACGAGCGCGGCGGCGACCATGACGTACGGGTTCGAGGTGTTGGTGCACGAGGTGATCGCGGCGACGGTGACGGCGCCGTGGTCGAGCTCGTACGTCGTGCCGTCGGGGGCGGTCACGGTGACCGGGTTCGACGGGACGCCGTCGGGGGACACGGCCGGGGAGTCGGAGGCCGGGAAGGACTCCTTGCTCGCCTCCATGTCGTCCACGACGTAGTTGCGGACGTCCTGGGCGAACTGCTCCTTGGCGTTCGCGAGGACGATGCGGTCCTGCGGGCGCTTCGGACCGGCGATGGAGGGGACGACCGTGGAGAGGTCGAGCTCCAGCTTCTCGGAGAAGTCCGGCTCGGCGGCCGGGTCCAGCCAGAGGCCCTGCTCCTTGGCGTACGCCTCGACGAGCGCGACCTGCTGGGCGTCGCGGCCGGTCAGACGGAGGTACTTCAGCGTCTCGTCGTCGATCGGGAAGATCGCGGCGGTGGAGCCGAACTCCGGCGACATGTTGCCGATGGTGGCGCGGTTCGCGAGGGAGGTGGCGGAGACGCCCTCACCGTAGAACTCGACGAACTTGCCGACGACGCCGTGCTTGCGGAGCATCTCGGTGATGGTCAGCACGAGGTCGGTGGCGGTGGTGCCGGCCGGGAGCTCGCCGGTCAGCTTGAAGCCGACGACGCGCGGGATGAGCATGGAGACCGGCTGGCCGAGCATCGCGGCCTCGGCCTCGATGCCGCCGACGCCCCAGCCCAGCACGCCGAGGCCGTTGACCATCGTGGTGTGCGAGTCGGTGCCGACGAGGGTGTCGGGGTACGCCTGGCCGTTGCGGACCATGACCGTACGGGCCAGGTGCTCGATGTTGACCTGGTGGACGATGCCGGTGCCCGGGGGGACGACCTTGAACTCGTCGAAGGCGGTCTGGCCCCAGCGCAGGAACTGGTAGCGCTCCTTGTTGCGGCCGTACTCCAGCTCGACGTTCTGCGCGAACGCCTCGTTGGTGCCGAACTTGTCGGCGATGACGGAGTGATCGATGACCAGCTCGGCCGGGGCCAGCGGGTTGATCTTCGCCGGGTCGCCGCCCAGCTCCTTCACGGCCTCACGCATGGTCGCGAGGTCCACGACGCAGGGAACGCCCGTGAAGTCCTGCATGATCACGCGGGCCGGCGTGAACTGGATCTCCTGGCTGGGCTGGGCCTGCGAGTCCCATCCACCCAGCGCCCGGATGTGGTCGGCGGTGATGTTCGCGCCGTCCTCGGTGCGGAGCAGGTTCTCCAGCAGAACCTTCAGGCTGTAAGGGAGGCGCGCGGAGCCCTCGACCTTGTCCAGCTTGAAGATCTCGTACGACTCGTCGCCCACGCGCAGCGTGCTGCGGGCGTCGAAGCTGTTCGCCGACACGACAGTCTCCTTCTTCAATGTGCGCGTACTACCGCGCCGCGCCTCATTGGCGGCCGGCGCCGCGTGGTGCCGCCTACGGCCCCCACCATCCGCTAAGGTAAGGATTAGTTAGGTAACCCTTACCGAGCGGCGGCTGCGGTACGCCTCGGCAGATATCTCGATGTCGAGATAACTCTAGTACATCGCCGCCGCGCGGTCATGCCCGGGCGCCGTTGTCCTCTGTCATCCAATCGAGTCGTTTGACAGCGAACCCAGTCGTTTCGGCTTCCTTGCCAGCGAACCTAGTCGTACGAGGTAACGCGCTGGGGGTGCTGGGTGGCCGTACCGGTCGGGGTGAATCTTGCAGAGCCGTACATCGAGCTGTCGTACGTGGATGCTGTACGCAAGCGTCGGCGGCGTCCGTTGCTGGACTGTGTGACGGCCCGGTTCGAGGACGTCCCCGCGGTACGGCCGTTTCGCTGGTCGCGTGGTGAGCGTCACTTCTCCAGCTGGTACTGGGCGGCAACGACCCGGCAGCACGTCGGTTTCGAATCGTGGCTGGAGCGGGACCGGCTTTCGCTGATGGACTTCGATCCTGAGGTGGTGGGGATCGCCTCGCAACCGTTCTGGCTGCACTGGCACGACGGCGAGCGGGAGCGTCGGCACGCTCCGGACTACTTCGTGCGCCGCACGGACGGCTCGGCGGTGGTCGTCGATGTCCGCGCCGATGAACGGATCGAGCCGCAGGACGCGGAGGCGTTCGAGGTGACGCGCCTGGCCTGCGCTCAGGCCGGATGGGGGTTCGAGCGGGTGGGAGTCCCGGAGGCAGTGCTGCTGGCGAATGTCCGTTGGCTGTCGCGCTACCGGCACCCACGATGCCTGCACGGCCCGGCCGCGGACCGGCTGCGGGAGGTCTTCGCGACGCCGGGCCCGCTGCTGGCTGGAGCCGATGCAGCCGGGGAACGGCTCGCGACGCTACCCGCGCTGTTTCATCTGCTCTGGCTCCAGGAGCTGGCGGCCGAGGGGAACTCACCACCCTGGACGGGTGGCGAAGGTTCGTCGACGGCCCACCCAAGCCCCCGACGTTGTTGTCCCCCGGTGGTCTGCGACGACTGTCCACGACCGACCGGGCCCTCTACGACGAGGACCGGCTCGACCATCACGCCCGCATGCTCGTGGTCGCCACCTCGTTCGTCGAGAAGACGGTGGTCTGCGGCCGCAGGCTGGTCCTGCTCAACCGGCATGCGATCAGCGCCCGCCGCGGTCTAATGGTTTCCGGACTTCCCGGCACGGGCAAGACCAGCGCCATCGCCCAACTCGGACTCGCCCACGAACTCCTTGACCGAGCTCGCCACCCGAACGTCCACGACCGCATCCCGGCGCTCTACATCACCGTCCCGCCCGCAGCGACCGCCCGCATGGTCGCCGCGGAGTTCGCCCGTTTCCTCGGCCTGCCAGTCCGGGCCCGGTCGAACATGACAGACATCATCGAGGCTGTGGTCGGTGTCTGCATCGACACTCGAACCGGCCTCGTGCTCGTCGATGAAATTCACAACATCTCGCAGATCACCCGGGCTGGCGCCGAAGTCTCCGACACGCTGAAGTACTTCTCTGAGCGCATCCCCGCGACGTTTGTCTACGCGGGCATCGACATCGAACACAGCGAGCTCCTGGCCGGCACCCGGGGTGCCCAAATCGCGGGCCGCTTCACCCTCGTCCCCACCCGCCCGTTCCCCTACGGCGACGAGTGGAAAGGACTGGTCGCGACCATGGAGGACACCTTGCTCCTGCACGATCATCCGCCGGGCAGCCTGGTCAAGTGGGACCGCTACCTCCACAACCGGGCCGACGGCATGATCGGAGCGTTGTCTCACGCCATCCGAGGGGCCGCGATCGACGCGATCCTCAACGGCACCGAACGCGTGACCAAGGAAGGGCTCGACGCGATCCCCCTGGACCACGCCGCGGAAACCCCAAAGACGCCGCTGAGGAAGGCGGCCACACGGTGACCGAAGCGCTCCCGGGACGGCTGGCCCGGCTCCCCATCCAGGTCTCACCCCGGCTCGGTGAGGGAACCGACTCCTTCATCCGACGCCTGGCTCGCGCCAACCACCTCAGGCCCAGCTATCTGCACGGATACCTCTGCGGACCGCCGCTCTGGTTCGGCAAGCCCCACGTTGAACGCCTCGCGGACGCCACCGGACGCACCACTTCGCAGCTGGAACGGGCCCTGTTCGACGTGAGCACGCCGCGACTTCGCTACCGGACCGGGTCAGGTCGATCCCACCTCGCGCACAGACAGCCGGACCTCTACGTCCAGCTGCAGAACGCCGCCCGCGACGAGGGCCTGACCGTCCGCGATCTCGCCCATCGCCACGACATTCCGATATGGCTCGTCCGGTGCGCTCTCGTCAGCAACAAGCCCCTGCCCCGAGACCTTCCCGCCCGTCAAGCACCTGTCACCCGTCCGATTGCGCCTCTGATCGACTCGATGCTGCATGCCGGCCTCGGGACCCGAGAGATCTGGACCGCGCTGATGGACCAGCACAACAGTTCGGTGTCCTCCGGAACGCTCAGCCTCTACATCTCCAAGAGACGTCGCGAATCGGAATGGCAGTCCGAGCACTACAGGCTCCTGCGAAAAGCCTCTCCTGGAACTCCGCGCTCGTTCCAGCGGTGTCGCTGCGGTTTGTGCCGCGGAACCTAGTCGGCACAGTTCAGAAGGCTTGATTGCCCGACCGACTGTCGCATGATCCGGCAGACTTCCGCCATGGACTCAGCATGGCCCACGGTGATCGGATCAATAGCAAGCGGGGGACTCGTCGGCGTTACAGCCCTCATAGCCGCATACTGGACCAAGCAGAGCCAAAAGGTGCAGCTCGACGCACAGATCGAGCAAGTCAAGCTCCAGATCAAGGCCCAAGCCTTGGAGCAACGCCGGGAGCCGCAGTCGCCACTACGCCGAGTTCGTCAACGGCATCGACATGCTGCTGGAGCACCTTGACGATCACTGGCTCGGAACTAACATGCCCGCGGGTGCGGACGAACTGGCGACTGGCTGCATAGGGCATAAGCAGGAACGATTGGTTGCGGATTTGAAAAACGACCAGGCGGGTGTTGGCCTGTAAATGTTGGTGAGAAGTAGGAACAGCAGGACGCTGTGTCTCACGATGCGTCGTCTGGATGCGTCGGGGCTCCGGGCTTTGCCCATGCGGGATGAGCGCCCCTCATGGACAAAGGGCACCTGTGGCAGTTCGACCGAACCCGCTCGGGCGAATTCACGCAGTGACGAGCACCATGATCAAGGCGAAGGTGAAGCCAAGGCCCAAGCACAAGCAGCCCAGGGAGAGGACGATGTACCCGACAGTACGAAGCCCTGAGCGGCGAACGACCACGTTACCCGGATTCTGCGGGTCGTAGGCGACGTGAATGGTCCAGGCGCCGGCGCTGCCGGACACAGTGCGGCTCACGCCCACAGTGTCCGTGTAGACGTACGTACCCGAGGCGCGGAGCTTGCCGGGTGCACCGGCGGTCCTCTCCGCCTCGACGGTGATGCCGTGCCGGGTCACGTGCCACCCCCTGCACGCCGACCACAGCCCCGCAGCGCCGCCCGCGGTGGTCACCGAGGCCATCGTGCCGCCGAACAGGGTGGTGACTGCCAGCATGAAGCCGTCAATCCCGCCTTCACGGATCCCGAAGGTCACGGCCAGGGCGACGATCACCAAGGCAGCGGTGAGCGCTCCCCGCTTGAAGAGGCGCTGTCTCCTCTCCGCCGGGGATTCGGTCAGGACGTGCGTGATGACCAGCCCGGAGCCGTCGACCGCCACGTCCTCTTCGGCACGCTCGGGCAGCGCACGGTTCACGGCATCCGCGAAAGCTCTGGCGGCTGCCTCGCTCACACCGCCGACCCGGCGGACGGCCGGCGTCGCCCCGCCCGCGGCAGTCAGCTCGACGGCTACGGACCGGCCCTCGGCGCGTACCCGTTCGATCGCCATCAGAGGAATGCGCAGCTCCTCGTGCGGGCGGCTCAGGAGCAGTGCCCTGCCGTCGGAACGCAGAACAGTGTTCTTGCTTCCCTGCAGGACGGGTATGGGCGATGTGATCGACATGATCGCGATCGTAGAGCGCATCCCGCAGCTTCGGGTACCGCCGATATCGGGGCCCTCCGTGAGGACTCGGAGTCGATGCCGTACTTCGGCATGAGCAACGGCAGAGACATGCCGGTGGCGAGGCACGGCAGACCGCGGCGTTCAGATTCGGCAGCATGGGCGCTCTCCCGCCGTGCAGAGCACAACCGTGGTCCCGGAGCAAGCACCGAGGTGTTCCCGAAACTCAGCGACATCACTCCCCCGAGGAACAGCACGTTCCTACCACTAAGCAACAGACGTTCCCGAGAATCCCCTACAAAGCCAGGCGACAGTGCGCGAAGAAGTTCGGCGCCAAGAACGCGAGCTCCACCGAGTGTGGTCCAGAGTTGCGGTGGAAGGAACCGCCAGCGCCGCGACCGCCGGGGCAGAGGCGCTCGAGGCCATCGGGAGGATCACCAGGTGCCTTGGACGCGACCTACGTGGACGACGTGCTGATCCCCCGGAGGACGTGACACCGCGCCTGACCCGGCGAGAGTTGTGGAACGCGGTGGAGGAGTCACAGGACGCATTCATCACCGCGGCCCGACGCAGTCTCCAGGACGACGGAGTCCGCAGAATCCGGCGGACTCTGCCGGCTGAGCGCCATCCCGATCAGGACTGAAGGCACTCATCAGACGATCGCTTGCCATCCAATCCAGTCGATGCAGGTCAAGGCGAGCCAAGCGACTAACTTCGCTGTCAAGGGACAGCCGTCGATATGCCGCGGCGTGTTCGGCCCGCGCTTCAACTTGGCCTCCGCCCCGCGCGCCGCCGGGTTCGCCGTCGACGAGACCGTCGGCCTTCCGCCGGCCTCCCGCAGGCCGACGAGGCGCTCTTCACAGATGACATGAGGACGTGATCCACCGGTAGGCAGCCCCCTGGGAAATCAGGTCGCGGATCGGTCAGGAATCAAGAAGCGCGGCCTACGGGCCACGCCTAGCATGATCGTCATGGACATCACCATTCACACGACCGCGCTCCCGCACGACGACCCGGACGCGTCCCTGGCCTTCTACCGCGACGCCCTCGGCTTCGAGGTCCGCAGTGACGTCGGACAGGGCAAGATGCGCTGGATCACGGTCGGTCCCGTCGGCCAGCCCGGCACGTCCATCCTGCTGGCGCCGCCGGCCGCCGACCCCGGGGTCACCGATGACGAGCGCCGCACCATCGCCGAGATGATGGCCAAGGGCACCTACGGCTGGATTCTGCTTGCCACGCCGGACCTCGACGGAGTGTTCGAGAAGGTACAGGCCGGCGACGCCGAGGTCGTCCAGGAGCCGACCGAGCAGCCGTACGGCATCCGCGACTGCGCCTTCCGCGACCCCGCGGGCAACCTGATCCGCATCCAGGAGCTCCGCTGACCGGTCAGGTCACCCGTCCCGGGCGTCGACGCAGCCCTTGACGGCCGGTCGCTACCACCTGCGCACCGTGCGACGGCCAGGGCTTCCGGGCCGCCGCCCCGACCGGCTCTTCGACTCCGAGGAGCCGGTCATCGCCATTGAGCGCCCCGCCGCCCCCTCTCCCTGCGACCCGGGTGCTCACGGACATCGACGAAGAGGAGTTCCCGCATGTGTCACCCCGCGTGGGGCCGAGCCCGCGCCGCGGCGCAACGTCTGAGCGACTTCGCGCGACTGCGCCGCGTCCGCGACCGGATCGACCGCGAGTACGCGCGGCCGCTGAACGTCGAGGCGCTGGCCCGCGACGCGAACATGTCCGCCGGGTACCTCAGCCGCCAGTTCCGGCTGGCCTACGGCACGTCGCCGTACGCGTACCTGATGACACGTCGCATCGAGCGCGCGGCAGCCCTGCTGCGCCGTGGCGACCTCAGCGTCACCGAGGTCTGTTCCGAGGTCGGCTGCTCCTCACTGAACACCTTCAGCACGCGCTTCACCGAGCTCGTCGGCATATCACCCAGCGCCTGCCGGCGCGGTGCGACGGGCACTGCGGCGGGGATGCCGCCGTGCGTGGCCAAGCAGGCGACAGGACCGGTCAGGAATCGAGAAGCGCCGGTCCCCGCACCCCAACTAGCGTCATGACCATGGCATCCATCGAAACCATCACCCTCGACGTGGCCGACCCGACGGCCGCCGCGCACTTCTACTCGACGGCCTTCGGCCTGGACTCGCAGATCCGTCTGCGGGCCTCCGACGCACCCACCACCGGCTTCCGCGGGTTCACACTGTCCCTCACGGTGTCCCAGCCGTCCACCGTCAACAGCCTCATCGAGTCCGCCCTCGACGCCGGCGCCACGACGGTGAAGCCTGCCGCGAAGTCGCTCTGGGGCTACGGCGGTGTCGTCCAGGCCCCGGACGGGACGATCTGGAAGATCGCGACCACGGCGAAGAAGGACACCGGGCCCGCCACCCGGCAGATCGACGACATCGTGCTCCTGCTGGGCGTCGCGGACGTGACCGCCAGCAAGCGGTTCTACGTCGGCCAGGGCCTGGTCGTGGAGAAGAGCTTCGGCCGCATGTACGTGGAGTTCGCCGTGGGGTCGAGCCCCGTCAAGCTGGCGCTGTACCGGCGCCGCGCCCTCGCGAAGGACGCCGGGGTCTCCCCCGACGGCACCGGATCGCACCGGCTCGCGATCGGCGGCGACGGCGGGCCGTTCACCGACCCCGACGGCTTCGCCTGGGAAGCCACCGCACCCTCGCCCGCGCCCGCGACCTGAGACGCCGGCCCTCGGCCCCGGCACACCGACGGATGACCGGACGGAGCCCCTCCTTCCCGGGAGGGGCCCGCCCCGAAATGACTGGAGGAAGCATGACGGACGCACCGCCGCGTGGACTTGAGGAGCGCCTGCGGGACACGCGCGCGAGGCTGGAGAGCGATGTCGACCTCTGGGTCGCCACCTCGGGCACCCCCGGCGGGGTCCACCTCATCCCGCTCTCGTTCCTCTGGGACGGCACCGCGTTCCTCGTCTCGACGCCACGCACCTCGGTCACAAGCCGCAACCTCCTGGCGGACGACCGGGTACGGCTCAGCCTCGGGCCGACCCGCGACGTGGTCGTGGTCGACGCCACCGCCGAACCGGTGGACCTCGCCGACCTCGCCCCCCGGACGGGCGAGGCGTTCGCGAACAAGACCGGTTTCGACCCGCGCGAATCCGACGAGCAGGACTACCAGTTCTTCCTGATCCGCCCGCGGCGCATCCAGGCATGGCGCGAGGCGAACGAGCTGCGGGGGCGCCACCTCATGCGCGACGGCCGCTGGCTCGGCTGACCGCCGCCACCTGAACGGACGCACTCGGCGTGCCGCTCCCCCGAACCCGACAGAGGATGCGGATGGAGATGCGGAAGGGGCGGGACCGCGGCCATCGGTTTCGCGACACCCCACCCCCGCCGCGATCTTCATCTCATATTTGAGATAACGTGCGGGCATGGAAGACGACTACCTCGTACGCATCGGCAAGCTCATCCGTGACGCCCGTCAGCACCGGGGCTGGACACAGACGCAGCTGGCCGACGCGCTCGGCACAAGTCAGAGCGCGGTCAACCGGATCGAGCGCGGCAACCAGAACATCAGCCTTGAGATGATCGCCCGTATCGGCGAGGCTCTCGACAGCGAGATCGTGTCCCTCGGGTACGCCGGCCCCATGCACCTCCGCGTGGTGGGCGGTCGCCGGCTCTCCGGCTCCATCGACGTCAAGACGAGCAAGAACGCGTGCGTCGCGCTGCTCTGCGCCACGCTCCTCAACAAGGGCCGTACGGTGCTGCGCCGGGTGGCGCGCATCGAAGAGGTCTTCCGACTGCTGGAGGTGCTGAACTCCATCGGGGTCCGCACCCGCTGGATCAACGACGGCGTGGACCTGGAGATCGTCCCGCCCGCGCAGCTCGACCTCGCGTCCATCGACGCGGACGCCGCGCGCCGGACCCGGTCCATCATCATGTTCCTCGGTCCGCTGCTGCACCGGGTCGACCAGTTCACCCTCCCGTACGCGGGCGGCTGCGACCTCGGTACCCGCACCATCGAGCCCCACATGATCGCGCTGCGCCGGTTCGGTCTGGAGATCGCGGCGACGGACGGGCTCTACCACGCGCAGGTCGACCACTCGGTCGCCCCCGACCGCCCCATCGTGCTGACCGAACGCGGCGACACGGTGACCGAGAACGCGCTGCTGGCCGCCGCCCGGCACGACGGCACCACCATCATCCGCAACGCGTCCTCCAACTACATGGTCCAGGACCTGTGCTTCTTCCTGGAGGCCCTGGGCGTCAAGGTCGAGGGCATCGGAACGACGACGCTGACCGTACACGGCGTCCCGCAGATCGATGTGGACGTCGACTACTTCCCGTCCGAGGACCCGGTCGAGGCGATGAGCCTGCTTGCCGCCGCGGTGGTGACGGAGTCCGAGCTGACGATCCGCCGGGTACCGATCGAGTTCCTGGAGATCGAGCTCGCGGTGCTGGAGGAGATGGGCGTCGACTGCGACCGCACGACGGAGTACGCCGCCGACAACGGCCGCACCCGGCTGGTGGACCTGACCGTCCGGCCCTCCAAACTGGAGGCGCCGATCGACAAGATCCACCCGATGCCGTTCCCCGGCCTCAACATCGACAACGTGCCGTTCTTCGCCGCCATCGCGGCCTCCGCGCACGGCCAGACCCTGATCCACGACTGGGTCTACGACAACCGGGCGATCTACCTCACGGACCTCAACCGCCTCGGCGGCAGGCTCCAACTCCTCGACCCCCACCGTGTTCTGGTCGAGGGCCCGACCCGCTGGCGCGCCGCGGAAATGATGTGCCCGCCCGCACTCCGGCCGGCCGTGGTGGTCCTGCTCGCGATGATGGCGGCGGAGGGCACGTCGGTCCTGCGCAACGTCTACGTGATCAACCGCGGCTACGAGGACCTGGCGGAGCGCCTCAACTCGGTGGGCGCGCAGATCGAGATCTTCCGCGACATCTGACCGGCGGGGTGTTGTGCCCCTCGGGCCCAAGGGGCACAACACCGCAACATGCAATCCGACCTGCGAATACTCACCTTCACGGCCCTTCACTGATCACTGTTGCTTTTCAGCACCTTGTGCAACGCACGTGCAAGATGATCTTGAATGACTGACGGTACGTCAGAGACGTCTGGGTACCCGTCAGCCTTCACGGAGGGTCGTCGCCGAGGTGGCCTCGCAACGTCCGATGTCGGTCGTGTCACGCCGACCGCGTCTGGTCGACGAGGTGAGCCGCTATCCGCCGCGGCCGGTGAGCAGGCCGGGCTGGACCTCGAACAGCGCCAGCAGCGTCTCGCGCTTGTCGGCTTTCGCGCCGGTCAGCGCGAAAGCGTCGGGCAGGCCGCGCAGAGTGCACACCAGGTGCAGCCGCAGCCCCAGAAGAACCGCGAGTGACTGGGGCAGTAGCCGTACTCAGCCCATCCGGGGATTCGTCACGCCCGCTCCCACCTGCTTCATCTATTGCCGTACCTGCCGAACAGCCCGGCTACAACAAGCGGCTGCGGAAGGCTGACGCCCGCCCAGACTGGTGGGCAGGGCGGACGTCGGTCAGTGACGGGTCAGGAGGCAATGGCAATGCGGCCGTCGTGGCCACGGTCGCCGGACTGAGCGGGCCCCAGGGCAGCACCGCCGTCGCCCGTTCCTGTGGGACAGGGCGGTGTCGGCGTGTCGGCTGCCGCCCCCACCCTTGCCGGCAGAGCCATCTCCGAAGACCTTGCTCGATTGACCATTGCCTCCCTCGATGCGAGGAGCACCACCAGCGCACCGGGCGTGGCGGGTCAGACAGGCGACGACGATCGGCTGGGCGCATGTCAGGCCGAAGCCGACGTTCGTGGGGCGACGCCTGGTCGTGGACAGGCCGTCCGGGAAGCCGTACGACAGCCGGACGGCGTCCGTGCCCTCGATGGGCGTGGCCTGCAGGTCCACGCCGGGGCAGAGGTCGCCCATCCAGGCGTTGACCTGGTCGAGAGGCCGATGCGAGGCCGCCTTCGGATGGCGCATCGGACCGTCGGAAACGTCGTCGCGGGCGTGGTGCCGGGAAAATTTGACGGTGTGTTCCCCCGTACGCCGAGGAACTCTCGCCCGATCACCATGTGGTGCTCCCGGGGCTAACACTCGGACGGGATGATCCGGTCGGCGTGGAGGTACTGGAAGCCGCCGGTGAAGTAGCCGGGGACGGGAGCTGAAGCGCTGGGTGAACGTGCGGGCGGCACGCAGTGGCAGGCCGCTGGGAGCCGTGGGGGTGACGAGGGTGGTCATGAAGGCCACGGTGGCGCGGACCGGCGCGGGTCTCCAGATCAGCGGGTCGTACGGTGAGCGGGCGTACGGATGCGTGCCGGGTGCAGAGCTCGAACGCTCCGACGCGTCAGCAACTCCTTTCATAGACTGTGTGGTTCACACCGGAACAGGGGGAACGGTGACATTCGAAGACGAGTGGGTGCAGCTCACATCAGATGCACGGGATCGCCGGTCCGCACAGATGCGACTCAATGCAGCCGGGACAACACCGGGTGGGTCCGGAACCTACGGGGACCTGGTGGTCCACCAGGACGACCTGGGCGCTGTCGGCAATGAGGCGTTTCGGGTCCATGGAGCACTGCAGAAGAGCGCCGATATCGCCGGAGCCGGGATGGACAAGGCGGGCGCCGGGACGACGGCCCGCGCCGCGGCGGAGTTGCAGAGTCGGAATTTTGACGTGGGCACCGAGCTGTACACCACGCTCGAGGTTTGGACCTCGCAGGTCAAGACCGTGCTGCAGATGTGCGCACACATCTCCAACCACTTGGACTACTCGAAGAAAAGTCACGCCAAGGACGAGGCGGAGATCGCCGCCGCCTTCACGCGGAGGGACGGCTCCGCAGTCCCGGTGTCCGAGCTGCTCAAGTACGTGAAGTGAGCGGGTCGGACCCCATGGGAACGTTCAGCTATACAGATCTCGTCGAAGTCGACCTCAGGAAGCTGAGTACCGCCGCCTCCGACTGGAAGTCCACGGCCGCGAGCCTGGAGAAGCTGAGGGCCGAGGTCTACAGCGGTCTTCTCCTGCTGTCGGACGGGGCTCAGTGGGCGGGCCTGAATGCCTCGGTCACCAAGGAGTTCGTCCGGAAGACGGCGAAGGAGGTCGCGGATCTGCACCTGGAAGCCACCAGCATCTCCGCTGTGCTAGAAGACGCCCACGCCGAGCTGACACAGATCCAGAGGAAGGCCCAAGATCTTTCCGCGGAAGCACGTCGGGGAAATCCCACTCGCCAAGCGGGCCCGGATCCAGGCCAGGTGGTGACGGACGGCCCCAACGGCACGGTAAAGGTGACAGAGGCCTTCTGCGATGCAGATGGAACCTCACAGCGGACCAAGGACTTGATGCAGTGGTACGCGGATACCCTCACAGGGTTTGTGGCCCATGCGGCCGAGGTCGACGCAGCGGTGACTCGCGCACTGAAGCGCAGCCACGGCGGTGACCCGCACAACGCAGGGCATGCGACATACACCTCGCTGGACGAGGACCAGTTGCCCCGTGCCACGAAACTCGCGTCGCTCGGCGACGACGCGAACACCGCGTAGCGTGCCGAGCTACGGCGGCTGTGGACGTCTTTGAGTCCCCGGGCTCGCGGGGAGTTGTGGGCAGGACACAAGGACGACCTTCTGGCCGCCGGGTTGCTCGCTCCGTCGGTCAAGCAAGCCGCTGCCGACCGGGGCTCCGGCCCGTACGCCGTCGAGGAGCCGGGCGCGGAGGAGCGCAGGAACCGGGAGAAGATGAACCTGGTTGCCGAGCTGGCCGACTGGAAGGGTGACAACGACGCCGCCCGGCACATGGCTCACTACTTGGGCAACAGCGGAACGGACATGGACCTGCCCATCGACAAGATGATGTCCGAGGTACCCGAATTCCGCTCGCACATCGACCGCACTGTCACGGATCACCAGGACGCATGGCGTGACCAGGCACTGGCAGAGTTCAGGAGGAACGGTGGGCAGCCGGTGTCGATACCCGTGGAGACCGAAAACCGGGACTTCAGCTTCACCCCGGATGTCAATGAGAACTGGTTCTACGCGGTGGGTTCGACCAGGTCGAACGTGACCGGAGTCGTCACGGTCGAGCCTGATGCGAACGGAAAGCCCGTGGTCGACCTCGACTATCAGGCCAACGCGTGGGATCGCTACAACTGGGACGAGGACAAGGGAGTGACAATCCCCGTTCCGGGAGTCGACGACATGAGCATCCCGGATGGTCAGATGGCACGCTTCCACACCACCGGCATTGCCCGCGAATTCGACATGGCAGGCAGCAGTTCGGTCAAGCACTACGATCTGGGCGTGTCCGCCCCGCACCAGGGCCCGCTGCCGCAGCCCGACGAGCCGGGACGTGCAGGCGATCGCACAGATCCCGGTCGTGAGCAACAGGAAGGGCGATAGAGACTCCTATGAACGGTCCCGGTCATGAGGTCGAGGGTGGACAGCCCAAGCCTCCACGTCGCCTGTGGGTCCCACTCGCCATTGTCGCTCTGGTGTTCTGCGTCGGTGGCGCGGCCGTGGCCGGCGGGTTGTGGTGGGTGACCGACCGCGCGGAGTCGGATCTGCTGGCCCAGGAGATGAACTGCTGCTGGGAGGAGGGGGCGACCCCGGCCTGGATGAGCGAACAAATGGGCATCCGCTTCCCGGAGCAGGCATCGGACCGGCGCGCGGGCTACAAGGTCGGGCAGCGCTACGACACGGGACTGCTTTCCTTCGTGCTGCCGAGTGAAGAAGCTCAGACGTACACGGACCGGCTCGTCCCGGATGACATCAAGATGTCTGGAAACACCCTCATCAAGGGGAAGGACTACCGCCCTGCGGCTACCTTCACTCATCTCGGGCTGCCGGAGCCGGAAACGTTCATCCAGGATCTTCGGAGGACCAGCCTCTGCCCCGAAGGGCTCGACACCCCTGAAGGCGCACAGCTTCAGCGCTGCATCGACCTGTTCGTCCACGAGTACAAGCCGGGCACGACGCGGATATACGTCCGGTCGACCATCGAACCTTCCGTGACGCCGCCGCCGGCGGCGGGCAACGGGCAGTAGGTGTGCGCACACCCCTGAGCAACGCTTAGGACACGGGGCAGCACCCTCCGGCCTCGGCTCTTCGGAGGTGAGTCGTCCGGTAGATCCGGGCCCATTTCTCGAGCAGGCCGAGATCCGTCAGGATATCCCGATCGACCGAGTGCGATACGTCCGAGCAGCGGCCACACAGGACAGAAACGCGCGCTTGGCGATCGACCTCATCACGCGTGACGAGAACTTCCGGTGGCTCTTCCACGCCGACATTTCGACAACACTCAAGTGGACTCGCTGGCCGCCACGCTCGCCGAGTGGTGGCGATCCGGACGTCGAGCGCGCTGAGCTTCAACAACGGCCCTTCGCCTCCATCGAGGCGGGCGGGAAGAGCTGACTCGCACGCAGGTACGAGGAATGACAGTCCCCCGTAGGCAGGCCGTGCTAGCCAGTCAAACATCGTGATCAACGGCCACCGCAGGGAATGCAGTTTGATCGATTTGACTATGCGTCACGGCGCCTACCAACGTTCTGCATCTCGGAACAACCGGGAACAACTCGGGGGTTGGCAATGGACGTCATTACACCGCGTCGAAAAGTCGTGCGCAGGGGCGAGACGGATGGTCAGTGTTCTTCCGGCACCCGAGTCGACTTGATCCGGCGACCGGTAAACAGGGGCGGCGTGTCCGACGAGGACTGGGAACGAGCGTCGACGAGGAGGCCGACGCCCTCGTCGACCAACTGAATCAGATCCTTCAGGACGAAGGACTGTGGGAGTCGCAGGCCTGGTCCAATGCAATCGCGCTGTACGACCAGCGGATCGTCGATGTCTTCTACGACGGGCTCGAAGCCACCCGCACAGACTTCAGAGGACTGCGCGAAGAATTTCTGCCTCTGCCGACCCTTGCTGATGGATACCCCCATGTCTTTGCCGTCATCCGCACGCCCTGGAGGTCGCGCCGGGCCGCGGTCACGCCTGATGGCCGCCCTGGTCGTCGCCGACGCAGTGCAAGCTGCCCGCAGCGCCGCACTCTCCACACTCGCGCCCTGCCCGAGCGGCGGAGACCGGCCGGCGAAGGAAGGTACGACGGAGGACTGAGCCGGTGCCGGTGCGCACCATGGGCACCGGCCGCTCCGCCGATACTCTGTACGGCGTGATCAACTCGTATGCGGGCCTTGACGATACCGAGGTGGCGATAGCCGCCGCACGCGCCGGCGCCGACGTGGTGCGCGGGATGTACGGGCGGCGGCTCGCCCGTATCGACAAAGGTGCCGGGGACTTCGCCACCGCCGCCGATGTCGAGGCCGAGAAGGCGATCCTCGGCGTCGTCCGCGCCGCTCGCCCCGATGATGCGGTGCTCGGCGAGGAAGGCGGGGACCAGGGCGCCGCCGGGGCCGTACGCCAGTGGCTGGTGGACCCCCTGTGCGGCACGCTGAACTACGCCGCAGGCACCATGGTCGTGGCCGTGAACGTGGCGCTGCGCGACGGGGCGGCGGCGGTGGCCGACCCGTTCGGCGGCGACGTGTTCTTCACCGACGGCGAGCGCGCCCACGTACGGCACGAGGGGGTCGACGCCCCGCTGGCACCCACGTCCGCCACCGGCCTCGTGGACGTCAACCTGGACCCGCCGTTTCCGAACGCTCCCGGCTTCCGCGCCGTGGAGCTGCTGGGTCACCCCGGATTCGTCGAGCGGTTCCGGCCACGCGTCGTGTCCACGACGCTGGCGCTGGCCTGGGTCGCGGCGGGCAGGCGTGCCGCGTACGTCACCGATGGCGGCGACCTGTCCGGGAGCGTGCACTTCGCCGCCGGGATCGCTCTGTGCCGCGCCGCCGGATGTGTGGTCACCGGGATCGACGGCGGTCCCATCGGGGGCTCGGGCCGCGGACTTGTCGTGGCCGCCGACGCCGCGACCCACGGACTGCTGATGTCGCTGATCCGCGGCCGCTGATGTCGCTGATCCGCGACCCCGATCACCCGCGCGGGGTGATCTCCCTGGCACCGTAGAGCGCGGCCGCCGCCCCCGTGGCAAGCGCCCAGTAGCGGTCGCCGAAGGACCACTGCCACCATTCCGTCGGGTAGTTCACCAGCCCGGCACCGGCGAGCACGGACCCCAGCAGCTCCCGATGGGCGCGGGCCTCGTCGCTGATACCGGCCGCGTCCGTGTAGCAGGCGCCTCCGCTCTCCTCCGGGTCCGCGTTCATCCGCGTGCCGAGGTCCAGCTCGCGCCCGTCCGCGTCGGCAACGTCTGAGCCCTGACCAGCCGCTCCAGCACGCCTTCCCGCAGGTAGGAGAACGCCCCTGACGGGTCTTCCTTGCGCGGATCGACCAGCAAGGCGCCCGTGCGGCGGACGTCCACGAGAGGCTCGCCGCATTCCGCGACGGGTATCGCGGCGACCTACGGGTCCGACATCAGGATCATCTCGTTCATCGCGCAATCATCCCGCACGGCTGAATCCCGGCGAGGGCTCTTTGGGCCTGGCAGGTGACTTGCCGCCACCGGTCGGGGCGTCGTTCGTGGCGTGGGCCGAGGAGGCTGTGTAGCGTCGGGTCCAGCTGTCGTGGTTCGGAAGGAGCGGCCCGTGGACGCGAGTTCGCGGGCGTTCTGCTGTTCAGCATCTCTGAGGACCATGGCGATCACCTCCGGCGCCCGTACGGTGCGGGCGTCGATTTCTGTGTCTGCTTGGAGGACAAAAATGGCCAGTGGAACCGTGAAGTGGTTCAACGCGGAAAAGGGCTTCGGTTTCATCGAACAGGACGGCGGTGGCCCGGACGTGTTCGCCCACTACTCCAACATCGCCGCCCAGGGCTTCCGCGAGCTCCAGGAGGGCCAGAAGGTGAACTTCGACGTCACCCAGGGCCAGAAGGGCCCGCAGGCGGAGAACATCACCCCCGCCTGATCGCCCGGGATCTGAGCGGGCCCTCGCCGTTCGGCGGGGCCCGCTCGCCCGGGCCGTCACGGTTGCGCGGTCGACGCGCTGCCCGGATTCGTCTCCTCGATGGCGTCCAGGAGATTCCTGCGCTTGCGGCGGGACAGGGAGTCGCCGTCGACGCTGCTCATCGCCCAGGGGATGGCACAGGGCCCCTCGTGGGAGGGGTCGGGGCACAGCACGTCCGCCATCCGGTCCATCAGTGCTTCGTGTTCGGCCGCCGTCGCGACGATGGCGATGCCCACGTGCCGCAGCCGGGGCAGGTCAGCGGATTCCGTGGTGGGCTCGGACATGAGGCGGTCCCGTCTCTGAGGCCGGAGGCAGAGGTGCCGGCCCGGCCGGCGCACCGCTCTCGCGGGAACCGTCAGATGCCGAACCGGATCGCGATCCCGTTCAGGACGCAGTCCTGGCCCGTGTCGAACGCCCGGCTCGCGTCGTCCTTGCGGGTCGCCCGCTCAACGTAACGCCTGTACGTGGGGCAGTGGCCGGTCTCCATCAGATACGTCATCTGCGGCGCCAGGCCGCGAGGTGCCGCTCCGGGAGGGGTGACCCACCCGGAGCGGTCGGGAGCGCCGGTTCAGCCGGTTCAGCCGGTGATGATCGCCGGGTCGCTGCGTCCGGGTGCGCCCGTCTCCACGTGTCCGGCGAAGCGCCGCCGGAAGGTGCTGTTCCCGTCGGAGAGCACGGACAGGTCGTACCAGCGCGCGCTCGCCCGCAGGTCGACCGTGTGGTTCACCGTGGTTCCCCTCACCACCTTGAAGGTCTGCGAGGCGCCGCCGTAGGCGTTGCTCAGGGTGAGGTTGACGTCCGTGGCGCCCGGATTCCTCATCGTCAGCACCACCGTGCCGGCCACGTTGTCGTGGCGGGCTGTCACTTCGGGGCCCGTGGCCGCGCCGGGTCCGCGGAAGGTGCGCAGGAAGCCGTTGGGACCGTAAACCCAGAGGTCGTACACGCCCTTCGAGTAGGTCGTGTTCCAGGTGTCGCTGAGCGTCTTGCCGCCCTCCACCGTGTACGTCCACGGACCGTCGGTGCGGTTCGGGGACGTGACGTGGAAGAACGCGCCGGCCTTCGCACCGGCGCCGAAGGACAGTGTGAAGCGGCCCGTGGAGGGGGTCGCCGTGCCGTCGGTCACCAGGGTGTACGGCAGCGGCCTGGCGGGGCGCGCGCCCGCTTCCTGGACGGGCAGGGTGCCGACCGCGGGCGGCTTCGGTACGTAGCTGGGGTGCCGGTCGCCGTCCGGCGGCCGGTAGCCGTCGGTGCCGGGGAGCGAGGCGGGTGTCGTGTCCTTGAGGCCGAAGTCGAAGACCGAGGTGAGGTCGCCGCAGACGGCACGCCGCCACGGCGAGATGTTCGGTTCGCTCACACCGAAGCGGCGCTCCATGAACCGGAGGATCGACGTGTGGTCGAAGACCTCCGAGCACACGTAACCGCCCGTGCTCCAGGGCGAGACGGCGATCATCGGAACCCGCTGGCCCAGGCCGTAGACACCGGCCGCGTACTTGGCGTTGCCGGGGAAGAGATCGAGCGCGGTGCTCACGGTGGAGAGGCCCTGGGCGGCGGAGGACGGCGGGTACGGCGGGATCAGGTGGTCGAAGTAGCCGTCGTTCTCGTCGTAGGTGACGAAGAGGGCGGTCCTGCTCCAGACCTCCGGGTTGGAGGTCAGTGCGTCCAGGACCTGGGATATGTACCAGGCGCCGTAGTTGGCGGGCCAGTTCGGGTGTTCGGTGAAGGCTTCCGGCGCCGCGATCCAGGAGATCTGCGGCAGCTTGCCGGCGCCGACGTCGGCGCGGAGGACGTCGAAGAGGCCGTCGCCCTTCGACACGTCCGTGCCGGTGCGGGCCTTGTCGAACAGCGGGCTGCCGGGCCGGGCGTTGCGGTACTGGTTGAAGTACAGCAGCGAGTTGTCGCCGTAGTTGCCGCGGTAGGCGTCGTTGATCCAGCCCCAGGACCCGTTCGCGTCCAGGCCGTCGCCGATGTCCTGGTACACCTTCCAGGAGACCCCGGCCCGCTCCAGGCGCTCGGGGTACGTCGTCCAGCTGTACCCGGCCTCCTCGTTGCCGAGAACGGGACCGCCACCCCTGCCGTCGTTACCCGTGTGCCCCGACAGCATGTAGTAGCGGTTGGGGTCCGTGGCTCCGATGAAGGAGCAGTGGTAGGCGTCGCAGACCGTGAACGCGTCCGCGAGCGCGTAGTGGAACGGGATGTCCTCGCGGGTCAGATACGCCATGGTGCCCGCGGACTTGGCGGGGATCCACTGGTCGTACCTGCCGTTGCTGAACGCCCTGTGGCCGCCGGCCCAGTCGTGGTTGAGCCCTGCGATGAACTGCATGCCGAGGTCGTCGGCGTCCGGGTGATAGGGCAGGACGTCCTTGGCGCCGTCCGGCTGATGCCAGACCGACTTCCCGCTCGCGAGCGTCGTGGGACGCGGATCACCGAATCCGCGTACGCCCTTCATGGAGCCGAAGTAGTGGTCGAAGGACCGGTTCTCCTGCATCAGCACGACGATGTGCTCGACGTCCGCCAGCGTGCCTGCCACACGCTGGGCGGGGATCGAGGCGGCTCGGGCGATGCTGTCCTGCAGGGCCGACAGGCCGGCGGTCGCGCCCGCGATCTGCAGGAAGCGGCGGCGATTGAGTTCAGGCATGCGGTGAGGACCTCTTCGGAGTCGGGGGCGGTGCCTTCGGTGGCGGTTCCCAGAGCAGCTGGCTGAAGGGGCATCCGGGCGTCACCCGGGTCACGACGGGCCGTACACGTCAGGAACGGCCGGGGGCCGGCCCGCTCCATGACGGTGCGTCAGCCTAGGGCTCCCGCGGAGCGGAGGGGGCGCGAGCGTCGAAGAGTCCATGGAGACAGCAGCGAAGTCCATGCCTCGCCATCTCCCCCACCCTTGCGCACATACGGGGTAGGGGTATACATGTCCCAGCAGTCCGCCTCGATGACCCTGCACATGATCCTCTTCGGCCACAGCCCGAAGGAGCTCGGCAAGGCCCTCGCGTTCTACGGAGCCGCGACCCCCGCGGGCGGCACGGCCGGTGTCTCCCACCGCCCCGACTCCGCTCACACGCCAGGCCCGCACCGCGTCAGGTGCGGGACGGACGCATGTCCGTCAATTTCACAGGGCCATTCGATGGAAGGGAGTAGGGCATTTATGTTCGACGAGCAGGCGATCGAATATCTGAAATCCCGTCGAGCTGTGTTTGTTTGGCCCGAAATGACTCCCGCAAGGGGTCAGGGCGACCATCCAAACGAGTGTGCCCCACATGGCCCCATGAGCGAGTCTCACGTGTTTTCCGGTCAACTGTCTGCCAAAGTGCACTTCTGTTTTACCCACTTGATCAGTCCTTGGAATCCAGCCGCCCACCTTCATATTTTCGATGACCGGGCTTCCCATAATAAAATTCCCTGCCGTCGGAGCCTTTTCGGGCCCGTCCTTCGGGGGGCACGTGAGAAGAGAGCCATGCGTGCGGCAAATGAGCTTTTCTGAAGAACGACAAGTGACGGTTCTCCACCTGGTCCAGCCGGTGGAGGGCGGGGTCGCGCGCGTCGTCACCGACCTCGTCAGGGCCCAGGCCCTGGCAGGACTGCGGCCCGTGGTGGCCTGCCCGCCCCGGAGCCGGCTGGCGGCCGGAGCCGAAGCGGCGGGCGCGGACGTGCTCGCCTGGCCGGCCGTGCGCAACCCCGGCCCCGCGCTCGCCGCGGAAGTCACCACCGCGGGCCGACTGGTCCGCCAGTGCCGTCCGCAGATCGTGCACGCCCACAGCGCCAAGGCGGGGCTCGCGGGCCGGCTCGCGGTCCGGGGCCGCATCCCCACGGTGTTCCAGCCGCACGCCTGGTCCTTCGAGGCCGTGGAGGGCGGGACCGCGCAACTGGCCCTCAAATGGGAGCGGTTCGGCGCCCGATGGAGCGACCGGATCCTCTGCGTCAGCGAGTCCGAGCGCCGTACGGGCGAACAGGCGGGCATCTCGGCCCGGTGGTCCGTGATCCACAACGGCATCGATCTCGGGCACTTCCGTCCGGGCGGCCCGGCGGAGCGCGCCGCGGCCCGTGCCGCGCTCCCCCTGCCGGACGGCATCGCCCCCGGCGCGCCGCTGGTCGTGTGTGTGGGCAGGCTCAGCCGGCAGAAGGGTCAGGACGTGCTGTTACGCGCCTGGGACCAGCTGCGCGTCAGGGGCGCCCGGCTGGTCCTGGTCGGAGACGGACCCTACGAGCGGCGGCTGCGTGACATGGCACCCGCCGATGTGGTGTTCACGGGGGCGAGTCAGGACGTCCGCCCGTGGCTCCACGCCGCGGACGTCCTCGTGCTCCCTTCCCGGTGGGAAGGCATGGCGCTGGCCCCGCTGGAAGCCATGGCCTGCGGCAGACCGGTCGTGATGTCCGACGTGAACGGGGCCAGGGAGAGCCTGCCCCCCGGCCACGACGCCCACTGCCTCGTACCCCCCGAGAACCCGACGGCCCTCGCGGCCGCACTCACAGCCCTCCTGACGGACCCGGCGCTGAGGGAAGAGCTGGGCCGTACCGCCCGGACCCACACGCGATCCGTCTTCGACGTCCGGAAGACCGCAGGAGCCGTCCACCGCATCTATCAGGAACTTGTCGGCTTGTCCCGGCCCACGACGAGAGAGTGCACCGACCGATGACTACGGAGAGAGCCCCCGCACCCCGCGCCGCCCAGGCAACAGCCGAACCCCCCAAGGTCTCCACCGTCCATCCGCCCCGGCGGGGAACCAGCCAGCGCACCTCCCGGACCACCGGACGCCGCGTCCGCGGATTCGCCCCCGGCTGGCGGCTGTTGGCCGCCGACGTGCTGGCCCTGGGTCTCACCCTGGCCGTGCTGCCCGCGACCCCGTGGCCGCCGGCCGTGATCGCCGTGCAGGTGACGGTACAACTGCTGCTGCACGCCCACCGGGGGCTGTACCGGCCGGGGCTTTCCCCGTCCTGTCTCGCGGAACTGCCCGCACTCCTCGGTCTCACCCTGATCCAGTGGTTCGCGACCGCGGAAGCGCTGACCGCGTACGACCCCCGCTACTCGGTCAGCTGGCCCGCGCTGGGCCTCGCGGTCCTCACCCAGACGCTGCTGTGCTGCGCCGCCCGCGCGCCGGCGCACCGGTCGCGCCTCCGCTCGGCGGCCCGCAACCCCCGGTCGGCCCTGGTCATCGGGCACGGGCCGGTCGCCCAGGAGGTCACGGCCGCCCTGCACGGACACCCCGAGTACGGGCTCCGGCCGGTCGGCCGGGTCGATCCCACGTTCTCCACGGCCGACACCCCGGCGCCCTCCCAGGCCGGGGCGGCCCCGCTGCCCGTCCTGGTCACCCTGGAGGACGTCGGCCGTGCGGTCATCCAGAACTGCGTGCGCGACGCCCTCTTCACCACCACCCCGGGATCCACCCGCGACGGGGAGGCGCTCTTCGCGCTGCTGGCCCGACACGGCTGCCGGATGTGGCTGATCAACGGCCCGGCGGCCGGCGCCTTCACCCCGCACCTGACCGCCGCGCGCCCCGACCACCTGTGGGGCTTCGCCGCACACGCCCTGCACAACGGGGGCGAGCGCCCGGTGTCGTACGCGGCCAAGCGGACCATGGACGCGCTGCTGGCCGCGCTGGCCCTCCTCGCGGCGGCGCCGCTGCTGGCGGCCTGCGCCCTGGCCGTACGGCTCTCCGACGGGCCCGGTGTGATCTTCCGGCAGGAACGCGTCGGACGGCACGAACGGCCCTTCGTCCTCCTCAAGTTCCGCACGATCAGGCCGGCCGACGCCCACGAGTCCGCCACCCGGTGGAACGTCTCCGCCGACCGGAACATGAGCCGCGTCGGACGTCTGCTGCGCCGCACCTCCCTCGACGAACTGCCGCAGCTGTGGAACGTGCTGCGCGGAGACATGAGCCTGGTCGGTCCGCGCCCCGAACGCCCGTACTTCGTCGACCAGTTCAGCCGTCTGCACGCGGGATACGGGGCCCGCCACCGTATGCCCGTAGGGATCACGGGACTGGCCCAGGTGCACGGGCTGCGCGGCGACACGTCCATCGAGGAGCGGGCCCGCTTCGACAATCGCTACATCGAGACCTGGTCGCTCTGGCAGGACGTGTGCCTGCTGGCCCGCACCGCCGGTTCCCTGTTCCGGCCGGGAGGCAGCTGACCGTGGCCACCACCTGGACCGCCGGACCCGACGTCGCCGCCATTCCGCATCCGCGGGTCCACACCGGGGTGGTCACCCCGCGGGCGCGGCGGTGGACCCGGCACTGGCCGTTGCTGCCGCTGATCGCGACCGTGCTCCTGCTCACGCTTCCGGTCACGGACGCGGGGACCGGGGACACGCAGGTCATGCGCCCGGCCGACCTCGCGTCGGGGCTCGCGGTCCTGGTCTGCCTGGCCCGTTCGCTGTACCTCCGGCAGCGCCCGCTGACACCGTTCGCGGCCCTCGTCCTGGGGCTGCCCACTCTGGGGTTCGCGGTGGCGACGGTGACCGCGGCCGACCCCTCCGCGGCACTGCCGGGGTTCGTCCGCTACCTCCAGGTCTTCGTTCTGGTACCGGCAGCCGTGTGCCTCCTGATCAGGGACGCCCATGGATTCCGGATCGTGGCCGGCGCCCTCGTGCTGCTGGCGCTCGTCCAGGGCGTGACGGGCATTCACCAGTACGCCACCGGCACGGGCGCCTCCTACATGGGCGAGGATGTCCGGGCCGTGGGCACCTTCGGTCCCGGCGACATCATGGGGATGGCCACCGTCGTCGCCTTCGGTCTGCTCGCCACCGCCACGTACGCGCTCCGCACGCCCGAGGGTGCTCCCCGGTGGCTGCGTCCCTGCGCCCTCGGCGCGACCGCCGTGCTGCTCGTGGCCCTCGTGCTGTCCTTCAGCCGCGGCTCGTGGATCGCCACGGCGATCGCGGCGCTCGCCCTCATCGCACTGACCGGACTGCGCCAGGCCGTACGCGCCCTGGCGGTGCTGTGCGCCACCGGCGTCGTGCTCGTCGGCGGATTCGGTGTCGGCTCCGAGATGGTCTCCCAACGGCTCACCAGCATCACCGAGGTGACCGCCGCCCCCGACCAGTCGGTCACCGACCGGTACACCATGTGGGCCGCCGCGGCGAGCATGTGGCGCGAGGAACCGGCGGTGGGCGTCGGCCTCAAGGGCTTCCCCGCACACCGCGACGGGCACGCCTCGATCGCGCTCTCGGCAGGCAGCGACACCGCGGGCGCCGGTCAGGACTTCCGCAAGCAGCCGCTCCTCTCCCCGCACAACATGTATCTGCTCGTCCTCGGCGAACAGGGGCTGATCGGCCTCACGGCGCTCGTCGGCAGCTGGCTGGCGGTCCTCGTCGGCGGGGTGCGCAGAGTGGTCATCGGCCGCGCGAGCAGGGACACGGCGGTGGACTGCGGGCTCGTCGCGGCGGGGCTGATGGTCTGGCAGACCGTCGACTTCCTGTACGCGGACATCGGCGGCCCCTCGACCGTGCTCACGGGCATCGTGCTCGGTCTGGCCGCCTGGTGGGCGCTGGCCGAACCGGAGAGGGTACGGACCGCGTGAACAACACCGGTATCGAACCGGGCCCGCCGGTCGAGGTGCTCCCCGAAGCCGCCCCCGCCCCTCCCGCACCACGGGAACAGGCCGTCGCACCCGGCCCCGGCCCGGAGACGTCCGGGGGCCTGGCGACGTCCGGGGGACAGGCGACGTCCGGGGCCGTAGAGGCACCCGGGCGCGCGGAGACACCCGGGCTCGGCCGGTTCCTCGCCCGTGCCGCCGCCGTCACCGCAGGGCTGACCGTGGCCGGGGCCCTTCTGGGGCTCGTACGCGACCAGGCCATCGCCCATCTCTTCGGCGCGAGCGGTGCGAGCGACGCGTTCCTGATCGCCTGGACCGTGCCCGAGATGGCCGCCACCGTACTGATCGAGGACGGGATGGCCCTGCTCCTCGTCCCGGCGTTCAGCCACGCCCTGGCCCGCAGGGCAGCGGCCGACGGACGGAAGGAGGGCTCCGCCACAGAGGGCGCGGACGACCCCGTGCGGGAGCTGATCTCCGCCACCCTGCCCCGGCTGTTCGCGTTGCTGGCCTGTGCCGCGGCGCTACTGGCCCTGGGCGCTCCGTGGGTCGTGGGAGTACTGGCCCCCGGGCTGAGCGATCCGCGACTCGCCGTGGAATGCACCCGCCTGACGTCCGTCACCGTGCTCACCTTCGGCCTCACCGGCTATCTCAGCGCGGCCCTGCGCGCCCACCGCAGCTTCCTGCCGCCCGCGGGCGTGTACGTGGCGTACAACGTCGGCATCATCGGCATGACCTTCGCCCTGCACTCCCTCTGGGGCGTGCGGGCGGCGGCTGCGGGAGTCGCCGTCGGCAGTGTCCTGATGATCCTCACCCAACTCCCCGCCTTCGCACGGCTGGTGCCCGCCCGGGTCCGCAGGAGCGGCCGAGGTGCGCGCTCGGCCGCCAGGCGGCGCTTCGCCGGCGCGGCTCCTCCGCTGCTGGGTGCCACGGTCCTCGCCCCGGTGGTGATCTTCGTGGTGAGCCGTCAGGCGCAGGTCCTGGTCGAGCGTTTCCTCGCCTCCTCGCTGCCGGCCGGTGCGATCTCGCATCTGAACTACGCGCAGAAGGTCGCGCAGATGCCGATGGTCCTGTCCCTGATGATCTGCACGGTGACCTTCCCCGTCGTCGCCCGCGCCATGGCGAACGGCGACCGGGAGAAGGCCCGGGACCGGGTTGAACGCGACCTCGCGCTGGCCGGCATGGTCGTCCTCGCGGGGACCGCGATGGTGCTCGGGTACGCGCCCCAGATCATCGAAGTCCTCTTCCAGCGTGGCGCGTTCGACGCGTTGGACACCAAGGCGACGGCCGACGCGATGCGTGTGTACGCGCTCGGGCTCCTCGGCCACTCCCTCGTGGGGGCGCTGAGCCGGCCGTACTTCTCCGCCGGGCGGCCCACCTGGTTCCCGGTCTTCGCGATGGCCACCGGCCTGCTCGTCACCACCGGCGCCGGATTCGCCATGACCCACCGCCTCGGCGTCAACGGCATCGCGGCGGCCAACGCCATCGGGATCAGCACGGCAGCGATGCTGCTCCTCATGGGGCTGGGTACGCGGGTGGTCACCATCCGGGTCCGGGCGGTCACCCTCTCGCTGGTCAGGCTGGCGGGCGCCGCCGCGGTGGCCGGGACGGCCGGGTGGCTGGCGGCACCGCTGGTGTCCGATCCCCTCCTGAGCGTGGCCGGCGGCTGCGTCCTCGTGCCGGTCCTGTTCCTCCTGGCCGGGCTCGCGTTCAGAGCTCCGGAAGTCGTTCATCTGCTGACCCTCATCCGACGGAGGTTGCTTCATGGCCGCTGACCCATCGGCTCGTGCCGACTCGCGCTCCTCCAGGTTCCGACCGCCCGCGGCCGGCCGGCCGTGGATCCTGACGTACCACTCCGTGTGCGAGCGGACGAGCGACCCGTACGGCATCACCGTCTCCCCCGAGCGGCTCGACCGGCAGCTGACCTGGCTGCGGCGCCGCCACTACACCGGCGTGAGCGTCGCCACGCTGCTGCGCACCCCCGTGGAGGGCCGGCGCGGACTCGTCGGACTGACCTTCGACGACGGCTACTCCGACTTCGTCCACGAGGCCCTTCCGGTGCTGCTCCGCCACGGCTGCTCGGCGACCGTGTTCGTCCTGCCCGGCCGGCTCGGCGGATCGAACGAGTGGGACCGGCCGGGGCCGCACAAACCGCTCCTCACCGCCGCCGGCATCCGCGCCGCCGCCGACGCGGGGATGGAGATCGGCTCGCACGGTCTGCGCCACCGGGACCTGACGTCGCTGGCCGGCGACGCGCTCCGCCTGGAGACGCACCGAAGCCGGGAGTTGCTGCACGACATCACCGGTGTCACCCCCGAGGGGTTCTGCTATCCGTACGGTTCGGTCGACGAGCGGGTGGTCGATTCGGTGCGCGAGGCGGGATACGGCTATGGCTGCGCCATCACCCCGGGGTCGCTGCTCGGCCCGTTCACCCTGCCCCGTACGCACATCAGTCACGCGGACCGCGCGGTACGCCTCCGGGCGAAGGACGTGCGCCACCGGCTGCGGTACCGGGCGGAAGCCGCCCCCGGCCGGCTGCCCGAGACCGTGACCGCGGTGTCCGGTGAACGCCGATGAGAGCCCTGCACATCATCACCGGCCTCGGTATCGGCGGTGCCGAGCAGCAACTGCGCCTGCTGCTGCGCCACTTGCCGGTGCCCTGCGACGTCGTGACGCTCACCAACCCCGGCGCGGTGGCGGACGGGCTGCGGGCCGACGGCGTCCGCGTCACGGATCTGGGGATGAAGGGCAACCGCGACATCGCGGCGCTGCCGAGGCTGGCCCGGATCATCCGGCAGGGGAAGTACGACCTCGTCCACACGCATCTGTACCGGGCCTGCGTCTACGGGCGGATCGCCGCCCGGCTGGCCGGGGCCCGCGCCACCATCGCCACCGAGCACTCACTGGGCCGGGCGGAGATCGAAGGACGTCCCCTCACCCGCTCCACGCGCGCGCTCTACCTGCGGACGGAACGGCTCGGATCGGCCACGGTCGCCGTCTCCTCCACCGTCGCCGGACGGCTGCGCGACTGGGGTGTGCCCGCGGCACGGATCCACCTCGTACCCAACGGGATCGACGCGGAACTCTTCCGGTACGACGACGGGCGGCGACGGGCCACCCGGGCGCTCCTGGGCATCCCCGACGACGCCTTCGTGGTGGGGGGTGTCGGCCGGCTCGTCCCCGGCAAACGCTTCGACGTCCTGGTCCGAGCCGTCGCGGCGCTGCCGGGCGCCCGCCTCCTGCTGGCCGGGGACGGGCCGGAACGCGGCCCGCTGACCGCGCTCGCCGAGCGGCTCGGGGCGGCAGACCGGGTCCGGCTGCTCGGCGAGTGCGACGAGGAGCGGCCAGGCGCGGGACCCGGCGTCCCGGCGCTCCTCAGCGCCATGGACACCTTCGTCTCGACGTCCCGCGAGGAGTCCTTCGGCCTGGCCGTCATCGAGGCGCTGGCCGCCGGGCTGCCGGTACTGCACGCCGCCTGCCCGGCGATCGAGGATCTGCCCACCGACCAGTCCTCGGGCACCACCCGCATCACCGGCCACGCCGAGGAACTGACAGCGGCCCTGCGGCCGCGGATACATGCGGGACCGAACAGACTGCCGCCGCCCCCGGCCGTCGGCCATTACGACATCAGGCGCAGCAGCGAGCACCTCATGGACGTCTACGAGCGCGCCCTGTGCGGGCGCTGAGGTCCTCAGCCTTCCCCGTCCGAAGCAGACACCTGCCACCACCCTTCCGACAGAGAGCACCCTCATGACCGAGTCGCCCGAGCAGCGGCCGGCCGTCCCCGGACGGTTCAGCCGGCTGCGTTCCCTTCCCCCGCTGCCCCTTTGGTGGCCGCTGCCCGCCGGTGTCCTGCTCGGCGCGGCGTGCGGTCTCTCCTACGGGCTGCTCACAGCCCCGCAGTACACGGCCACCGGTTACGCCATGGCCGTCACCGACAAGGGCACCGACTCCGCGGCCGCCCTGGGCTTCGCCCAGTCCTACGGCCGGCTCGCCACCAGCGACTCCACCCTCACCTATGCGCACGGGGCCGCCGGGGAGTCGGTGAGGGATCTCCGCGCCCAGGTGCGGTCGGAGACCTCGCCCGACTCGCCCATGATCGCGGTCACCGGTACGTCCGGCTCCCCGCGCCGGGCCGCGGAGATCGCCAACGCCGTCGTCGAGGCCGTCATCGTCAGCAGCGGGCACGTGGCCAAGGACACCGGCGTGAAGCTCATCAAGTTCGGCCATGCCGTCCCGCCGGACGAGCCCGTCTCCCCGTCCGCCCCGCTGGGGACGGCCGTGGGAGCGAGCGCGGGCGGGCTGCTCGGCGGACTGGTCCTGCTCGTGCGGCCGCGCCGGGCGAGGCGGAACCCGGAGGCTCACGTGCCGGCCCCCGCCCAGACGACCGCCGACGAGAAGGAGCTCGTGTGATGGGCGCCGGTCACCGGGAAGGTCTGACCGTCACACTCTGCCGCGACTTCGGCGAGTTCGCCGGGGTCGCGGACGAGTGGGACGCGCTGCACCGCCGCTGCCGGACCGCGACCCCGTTCCAGAGCCACGCCTGGCTCCACTCCTGGTGGCTGTCGTACGGACACTCCGGCCGACTCCGGGTGGTGCTGGCCCGCCGCGGCGGCCGTCTGATCGGCGCCGCTCCGCTGATGCTCGTCCACCGTCCGATGCCGCTGCTCGTGCCCATGGGAGGGGTGATCTCGGACTTCTTCGACGTCCTCGTCGACGAGGAGGAGTCCAAGGACGCGCTCGTGGCCCTGGAGCGGGGTCTCGACCGGGCCGCCCGGCACGCGGTGATCGACCTGCGGGAGGTGCGGCCCGATGCCTCGGCCCAGCTCCTGTACGAGCGGTGGACGGGCGCGCGCACCCGGCTCGACGACTCGACCTGCATGGAGCTGCCCGCCGAGCCGATCGGCACACTGCTCCAGCGGCTGCCGGGATCGCGGGCCCAGCGGGCTCGGGCCAAGCTGCGCAAGATCGACGCCCTGCCGCTCCGCTGCCGTTCCGTGCCCGCGCGCGACGTGCCGGGCGCGGTGGGCCGGCTGCTGCGCCTGCACGAACTCCAGTGGACCGGCCGCGGCGTCAACCCCGAGCATCTGCGGCCGCGCTTCTCGGCCCATCTGGTGCGCGCCACCCGGCGGATGGTCCGTGACGGTGACGCCGCCCTCACGGAGTTCCTGCTGGACGGCGAGGTGGTGGCGGTCAACATGTCGCTCCAGTCGGGCCATCTCACCGGCGGCTATCTGTACGGGGCCCATCCCTCGCTCAGGGAGCGGAAGGTGGACGTGGCGACGATGCTGATGCGCGAGGTGGCCCAGCAGGCCGCCGACACCGGGCGCACCGTGTTGAGCCTGCTACGCGGCTCGGAGCAGTACAAACACCACTGGGAGCCCGTCCCCGTCGTCAACCAGCGGCTGCTGCTGGCCCGTTCCGGACTCGATCCGCTGCTGCGGCTGCGGGCGTCGCAGCTGAGTGCGCGGGACCTGGCGGCGGAGACCGTCAAGACCCGGTTCCCCGCCGCCCGCGACTGGCACAACCGGCTGAACGCGCTGTCCGTCGGCGGACGGTGATGTCGCACCCGGGATACGACTTTTGTGCCAGTCCGTTACCGTCTGTCGATTTTTACGTTGTCAGGTCACACGGGGTCCGATGCTCCGTGACACACCACACCTCACAAGGAGAACTGATGTCGCGTATCTCGAAGGCAGCCGCTGTCATGGCAGGCACCGGTGCCCTTATCGCCGGCGGTGCCGGCATGGCTGCCGCCGACGCCGGAGCCCAGGGCGTCGCCGCCCACTCCCCCGGCGTCCTTTCGGGCAACGTTGTCCAGGTGCCGGTTCACGTTCCGGTCAACCTCTGCGGCAACACGGTGAACGTCATCGGCCTGCTGAACCCGGCCTTCGGCAACACGTGCGTCAACGCCTCCGGTGGCCACGGTGGCCCGGCGGACCACGCGAACGGCGACTACGGCTACGGCCACTGATCCACGCACGGTGAAGCGGCTGGGTCTCCCCCTGCTCCGGAGGGGAGGCCCAGCCGCTTCCGCGTGCCCGGCCGCTCAGACGTACCGGTACAGGCGGCTGTGGTCGAGGAGCTTCGAGGGGGCGACGTCCCAGGGCGGCATGGGCTCGTCGAGGCCGAAGACCCGGTCACGGTCCGGGCCCTGCTCCCGGCTCCCGCTGCCCGGCTGGTACCGGGACCGCGGGTGGACCTTCTGCCAGCGGTCCCAGAGCAGGTCCATGAAGGCGTGGTGGAACCAGAAGACGGGGTCGTTCGGCGAGGCGGCTCCCGCCATGAGACCACCGACCCAGCTGTGTACCTGATTGTGATTGCTCACTCCGCGCGAACCCCTGATGCCCCAGCCTTCGATCCGGTTGCGGAAGCCGGTCCTGCTGACGCTGTTCCACGGGGCGGCGTCGTACACCGGGTCGTTCAGGGCGCCGGCCACGTCCTTCTTGCCCGGCAGCGAGACGGGGGACGAAGGGCGGCCGAAGTTCCTTGTGAGGAAGGGCCGTTCGGTGACGCCGTCGTTGATGGTCCAGTTCCCCTCCGCGTAGGCGAACGGCCCCGTCATGACCTGCCGGTCGCCGGATCTTCCGTTGCCCCCGAGCAGGTCATCGGCCCAGAGCGAGGCACTCGGGGTGTTGTCGGACGTCCAGTCCCAGTACGGGATGGACACCCCGGGGTCGATCTCCCGCAGAGCCCTCTCGAACTCCAGGAGGTACTGCCGGTGCCATGGGAAGAAGGAAGGGGCCATATGGGCGGGCCTCGGCCGGTCCTCGCCGTCGGAGACGTAGAACTCCCGGTGCAGGACGACGAAATCGTCATACCGTCCCGAACGCTTGAGCTCCAGGATCGCGCCGACCAGACGCCGCTTCTCGGTGCGCGTGAGATTCCGCTGGTTCTTACGGTTGTACACCCGTGCTGGTCCTCCCGTTTCAGATGCCGTGCCGCGGCGGGGCCGCGGACAGCTGTGCGGACCCGAGCTCGTCGACCGCGGCGCGAGCCGTGGCCAGCAGCGTCGGGAACGACTCGTAGTGGTTGGCATCGCTCACGTAGCTGCCGTCGGCGCGCCGCATGATGTGCAACGGCCGTCCGTCAACGCGTACTTCGAGATGGGCCGCTTGGGGCGCCGCTTCGGCACCGGCGACCCGGACCGCGCCGCCGGGACCGCCCGGCGGCACGCCGACCATCGCGCTGCCCCGGATGTCCCGGCCGCGGTACATCTCGGCGAACCGCTCCGGTTCCGTGCCGCCCGCCTTCGCCGAAGGGGCCACGGAGTCCTGCCCTCCCGCGAGCACGGGGCCGAGCGCCGCCGCCGTGCCCGCGGTCACGCCCACCGTGAAGGCGGTACGCAGCACGATCCGGCGGGACAGTCTGCGCCGCCCGGCCCTCGTGCCTCTCGCGTCCGTGGTCTGGCCCATGGTGTGCGCACCCGCCTCTCGTCCACTCTTCCGAGGTGTTGACGTATCCGACGTTGACAACGAGACACCGACGGAACAGTTCTCGTACGAGCGGCGCGCCGATCACACCGAATGTCCCGAATCGCGTCAGCATGGCCGTCCCGGAATGTGGAGGTTGTGCAATGACTGTTCCCAGGCAGGGAAGCAGGGACCGCGCGTTGCGGCCGGAGGACGTGGATCTCGCCGATCCGGCCTTCTGGACGCTGCCACGTCCCACGCGGCTGGAGGCGTTCGCGCTGCTGCGGCAGCTGGACACCCCGGCGAGGTTCACGGCGCGCACCGGGTCGGGCGAGGCGTTCTACGCGCTCGTGAAACACGCCGACGTGAAGGCGGCCAGCCGGCAGCCGCAGCACTTCGCCAGCGCCCCGGGCGTCACGACGCCGGAGCCGGCCGGCTGGGCGAAGGCGGTCTTCGGGAACTCCATGGTCAACATGGACGGCGAGGAGCACGCCGCCCTGCGGCGGATCATCTCGCGCGCCTTCACCCCGCGACTGCTGGCCGGGGCCGAGGAGAACATCCGTGGGCTCGCACGCCGCCTGGTGGACGAGGCGATCGCCGAGCGCACCGACGACTTCATGCCCTCGGCCCCCTCCCGGCTGCCGCTGGAGGTCATCTGCGACCTGATGGGCATTCCGGAACACCACCGGCCGCGGATCTCCCAGCAGATCGATCACGCCTCCGCGTACGTGGGAGTGCGCCGGCGGGGACGGGCCCGCCTGCGGGTGCCGGGCCGCGGTCTGCGCTCCCTGGCCCGGATGCACCTGGTGATGGCGCAGCTTGCCCGTGAGCGGCGCCGCAACCCCGCGGACGACCTCATCTCGGCCCTGGTCCGTGCGGACGTGGACGGACAGGCGCTGACCTCGCGCCAGCTCGGCTCCTTCTTCTCCCTGCTGCTCGTGGCCGGTGTGGAGACGACGCGCAACGCGATCGCCCACGGCATGTACCTGCTGTCCCATCACCCGGAGCAGCGGGCCCTCCTGGAATCGGACTTCGACCGGTACATCGACGGTGCGATCGACGAGATCGTCCGGCACTCGACGCCGATCATCCAGTTCCGCCGGACGGTCAGGGAGTCGTGTTCGCTGGGCGGCCGGAGCTACGGCCCCGGCGAGAAGGTCGTGCTGTTCTACGCGTCGGCCAACCGGGACGAGTCCGTCTTCACCGATCCCGATGCCTTCGACATCACCCGGAGTCCCAATCCCCATCTGGGATACGGCGGGGGCGGCCCTCATCACTGTCTCGGGGCGCATCTGGCGCGGCTGGAGATGAAGGCGCTCTTCCAGGAGTTGCTGACCCGGCTGAACACACTGGGGACGGTCGGCGATCCGCAGCTGGTCGACTCGAATTTCGACAACCGGGTACGTTCGCTGCCTTTCTCCTTCGACCGCTCCTGACGGCCCCGGAGCTCCCGGATTTCACCCGAACGGCCCGGCTTGAATCGCGATGCGTCGCGAATGGCCCACGCCGGAGTGCCGGGACCGCCCCGTAAAGAAAATGTCTCCCTATTGTCGAACTGCTCGGAGGGAACGCCGGAAAGAAGGAGGAGCCGTGCCCGCACAGCGCCGTCTCATCAACATCTGCGTCGGGACGGCTGCGCTCAGTCTCCTCGTCGCCGGGGGAATCGTCGGAACGATCTCGTCCGGAACGGACACCACAGACGGTGTCCCACCCGGGCGCGCAGGTTCGGAGGGCACCACCGCACACGGCGCCTATGTGGGCTACGGCCCCGAGGGCGTGCGGAGAACGGGGGAGCTGTCGCGCTGGCTGGGCGGCGCGGAGCTGCGGGCCGGGCACAGTTATCTGCCGGGCGACCTGTGGTCGAACATCGAGGGCAGACCCGATTTCCTGCGCTCCTGGGCAACCTGGCGGACCGCCGAGCGGGACCGGATGTTCGTGCTGAACGTGCCGATGCTGGAGCGGAACGAGGAACGGGTCGGCGATGCCGAGGTCCGTACGCTGCTGAAGGCGGGCGCCGCCGGTGACTACGACCACCACTTCCGGAGGCTGGCCGAGCGGCTGGTCCGGCTGGAGATCCCGGACACCGTGATCGTGCTCGGCTGGGAGATGAACGGCACCACGTACACGCATCGCTGCGGTCCCGACCCCGTGTCGTGGAAGGCGTACTGGAATCGCATCGTCACCACGATGCGTGCCGTCCCCGGGCAGGAGTTCCGCTTCGATTTCGCCCCCAGCCGGGGGACGGACGCTGTTCCGTGGACACAGTGCTATCCCGGTGACGACGTCGTGGACATCATCGGGATGGACACCTACGACCAGCCGCCTGGACGGAGTTTCGACGAGCAGGTGAACGGTCCGTACGGTCTGCAGAAGCACGTCGACTTCGCGGCCGAGCACGACAAGCCGATCTCCTTCCCGGAATGGGGACTGTTCCGCAACGGCGACAACTCCGCGTACATGCGGCGCATGCTCGAATGGATCGAGAAGCACGACCCGGTGTACCAGACGATCACGGACTACTGTCCGCACGGCGTGTGGCAGTGCTCGGAGAACCCGGAGTCCTCGCGGACGTACCGGTCGATGATGAGCAAGAACGCGGCCCCTGCGGCGACACCGACGCCCACCCCGACGGCGCCGGCCCAGCCCACCCCGAAGCCGGACAAGCCCACGCCGGCCGTCCCCGCCCCGGAACCGAACTCCCGGAAGTGGTGCATCACCCTCCCGCTGAGCGACTGGTTCGGCCAGTGGCTGACGGACCGCAGGTTCTGCGTGCGCTACTAGGCCGTGTGCCTCGGCCCGGACAGGTTCTCAGCATGTGACATGCTCCACCCTCTTCTCCGCACAGGACCGCCCAATCTCACACCTGCGTACGGTGGTTACGCCCCGATTTGTCCGGTCGGCAAGCGCTTGCCGAACCCTTGGAAAGCCGAACAGGCGTGCACAGAAGCCGAGTTCCCGCCCGGAACGGCCGAGATGCGAACCATCCGACCTGTCTGAACTTCACTGGAACTCCAGCGAAATGGCACGTGTGTGGATATCGTGCACCGAGCGAGGGCGCATCCGTCAGTCCATGGGATCGACGGATGCGCCCCGTTTGTGGGGATGCGACTTGGGCTGGGGGGTTCATGGGGCATGTCGAAATACCTGACACAGAGATATCCGGGCACGTTGGACTGGCGGGTGCGCCACGACCACGCACCGCGGCGTCCAGGAACCGGAACGCCGCTCTGGAGCAGCTGTGGAGGACACCGACCGCGGATCGGTCGCACACCGAAAGGCCCCGGGCCAGGAAGCGGGCCGGCCGTCACCTGCCGCTGCTCGTCCTGACCGATGTGCTCGGACTGGGGGGTCCGGCCTGGCTCGTCCACGAGGCCGGGGGCCGGACCGCACCGCTGATCACCGCGGCGCTGTCCGCGCTGGTGTGGGCCGTCGTCCGCTCCGCGCGCGGCCGGTACGCGCGGCGGCTGCCCGGGCCCTCCGGGGGCGTGCCGGGAGCCGCCGGTGACTGGCTGCTGCTCCTGGGCGTGCTCGCCGTGCTGCTCACCGTGTCCGGCGACTCCGGCGACCCGGCGATCGCGGTGTTGGCCCTCGTACCGGGCCTCGCGGTGACTCTCCTCGTGACGGGGCTGGGGCAGTGGATAGCGTCCGTACGGCGGCGGCCCGCGTCGCGCCGCGTGCTCGTGGTCGGCCAGTCGGCCGGCGTCGACCGGGCGGTGAATCTGCTCAACTCCCGCAAGGACCACGCCTATACGGTGGCCGCCGCGATACCCGTCGGCACCACCCCGCTGAGCTGCGACGCACCGGTTCCAGGACGGCTCGCCGCCACTCCGGCGGAGGACGACCTCTCCACCGTGCTGGGCGGGGCCTTCGCCCACGACGCCGATCTCGTGCTGGTGGCTCCCGGGCAGGAGCTCGCTGACGAGCGGCTGCGACGTCTGTCCTGGGGGCTGCACGACAGCGGAGTGCCCCTGTGCGTGCTCTCGGAACTGTCGGAGACCGCGGCGAACCGGGTGCGGCTCTCCTCCGTGGCGGGACTGACCCTGCTGCACATCGCCCCGCCGCTGCGCAGCGGGCCGCAGCCGCTGCTCAAGACCCTGGTCGACCGGGCCGGTGCCGCGTTCGGACTGCTGTCCCTGGCCCCGCTGCTGCTCGTGATCGCGATGGCCGTGCGGCTCACCTCGCCCGGCCCGGTGTTCCATCGCCAGACCCGCCACGGCCAGCACAGCCGGCCCTTCACCATGTGGAAGTTCCGCACGATGGTGGCGGACGCCGAAGTGCGCAAGGCTCAGCTCGGCGCGGCGAACGAGGCCGAAGGCCCGATGTTCAAGATGCGCAGCGATCCGCGGGTGACGCGGGTGGGCCGGGCGCTGCGCCGGGCCTCGCTCGACGAACTCCCGCAGCTCATCAACGTACTGCGGGGCGAGATGTCGCTGGTCGGCCCCCGCCCGCCGCTGCCGGAAGAGGTGTCCCGTTACGACGAGCGGGAACACCGGCGGCTCGCCGTCAAACCCGGGCTGACCGGCCTGTGGCAGGTCAGCGGGCGCTCGGACCTGTCCTGGCAGGAGACCGTGTCGCTCGACCTCTGGTACGTCGACAACTGGTCGGTGGCCACGGACCTGGGGCTCCTCGCCCGCACGGTCCGCGCCGTCACCGACGGCCGCGGGGCCTACTGACGTGGGCGGCGAACCGATGCGAGGAGCCCGTGCGCGCGGTGACGGCCGGCCGGCGCCCTCAGCTCTGCGGGGACCGCTGTCCGAGCCACCAGGCGTAGGTACGCGCGATACCGTCACGCAGCGGGATCTGCGGCTTGAAGCCGAGGGAGGTGAGGCGGGAGACGTCCAGGAGCTTGCGCGGGGTGCCGTCCGGCTTGGACGTGTCCCAGGCGATACCTCCCTGATACTCCGTCACCTCACGTACGGTCTCGGCGAGTTCCCTGATCGTCAGGTCGTCCCCGCAGCCGATGTTCACGGGGTCCTCCCCGTCGTACGAGTCCAGCAGCCGGACACAGGCGGTGGCGAGATCGTCGACGTGCAGGAACTCGCGGCGAGGGCTGCCCGAACCCCAGAGAGTCACCTCGGGCGCCCCGTCCTGCTTGGCCTCGTGGAAGCGGCGGATCAGGGCGGGCAGAACGTGCGAGGTCTCCAGGTCGAAGTTGTCGCCGGGGCCGTACAGGTTGGTGGGCATGGCGCTGATGTACGCGGCGCCGTACTGCCGGCGGTAGGAGCGGACCTGCGTGATTCCGGCGATCTTGGCCAGCGCGTACGCCTCGTTCGTCGGCTCCAGCGGGCCGGTCAGCAGGGAGTCCTCACGGATGGGCTGCGGGGCGTGCTTGGGATAGATGCAGGACGAGCCGAGGAAGAGCAGCCGCTCGGTGCCGGCCGCGTGCGCCCCGGCGATCACGCTGAGCTGGATGCGCAGGTTGTCCTCAAGGAACTGCACCGGACAGGTGCTGTTGGCCATGATCCCGCCCACCTTGGCGGCGGCCAGTACGACGACGTCCGGGCTGACGTCGCGCAGATACGCCTCGGTCGACGCGCCGTCGCGCAGATCGAGGAGTTCCCGGCCGCGGGTGAGCACCTCGTGGCCGTCGGCGGCGAGGCGGCGCACCAACGCCGAGCCGACCAGACCTCGGTGGCCCGCGACGAATATGCGGGAGCCGGGTCGTAGCAGGGGGCGGACGGATTCCTGGGGAGGGCCGGGGAGATCAGTCGTCATGGCTCGGATTCTGCCAGGAGCCGTGCGAGTCAGTGACCTTTACCGCAGAACACTCAAACTCTGAAATTTCGGTGAACGACCGCCTCTCAGGCGGTAAGAAGGGGGGGACCATGGCGAAGACCGCGCTCATCACCGGCGTGACCGGCCAGGACGGTTCGTATCTGGCGGAGCTGCTGCTCGAGAAGGGGTACACGGTCCACGGCCTGATACGCCGCTCGTCGAGCTTCAACACCGAGCGGATCGACCACATCTACCAGGGCCCGGAGGAGGCGGGGCGCTCCTTCGTGCTCCATCACGCCGATCTCGCGGACGGCGTCGCGCTGGTGAACCTGCTGCGCGACATTCAGCCCGACGAGGTGTACAACCTGGGGGCGCAGTCGCACGTCAGGGTCTCCTTCGACGCACCGCTCTACACCGGAGACGTCACGGGGCTCGGCGCGATCCGGCTCCTGGAGGCCGTCCGCGCCAGTGGCATCGACGCCCGGGTCTACCAGGCGTCCTCGTCCGAGATGTTCGGCGCCAACCCGCCGCCGCAGAACGAGCGCACGCCGTTCCACCCGCGCAGCCCGTACAGCGTCGCCAAGGTCTACGCGTACTGGGCGACGGTCAACTACCGCGAGGCGTACGGGATGTTCGCGGTCAACGGCATCCTGTTCAACCACGAGTCCCCGCGCCGCGGCGAGACCTTCGTGACCCGGAAGATCACCCGTGGGGTGGCCCGGATCAAGGCCGGGCTCCAGGACCGGCTGCACCTCGGCAACCTCGACGCCGTACGGGACTGGGGGTACGCCCCCGAGTACGTGGACGCGATGTGGCGGATGCTCCAGTGCGACAGTCCGGACGACTACGTGGTGGCCACCGGGGAGGGCGTGAGCGTCCGGCAGTTCCTGGAGTGCGCCTTCGAGCACGCCGGGCTCGACTGGCGTGAGCATGTGCGCTACGACCCGAAGTACGAGCGTCCCAGCGAGGTCGACGCGCTGATCGGGGACGCGTCCAAGGCGGAGGAACTGCTCGGCTGGAAGCCCTCGGTGAAGTCGCGGGAGCTGGCCCGGATCATGGTCGACGCCGACATCCGCCGGCTGGACGACCAGCTCAGCGGAGCAGCGGCCCGGGTGCACCGATGAGAGGGCCGGGACTTCTCGGACGCGACCGCTGCGGCGCGTTCGCCGCGGTGCTCGCCCTCACCTCCGGTGTGCTGTCCGCCGCCGGGGCCGTCGCGCCCCCGGCCGCCGCACTGACACCGCCGGTCGGCTTCACCGCCGACCACCTCTCCACCTACCAGACCAACGGCATCGTCTGGGCGCTGGCCGAGGCGAACGGGGTCGTCTACGCCGGCGGCACGTTCTCCAACGTTCGGCCGGCCGGCGCCCCCGCCGGAACCAGCACGACGCCCGCCGTGAACTTCGCGGCCCTCAACGCGGCCACCGGTGCGCCGACCGGCTGCTCGCTCTCGTTCACCCGCGGCAGCGGCACGGCGACCGTGCGCGCGCTCGCGGTCTCGCCCGACAAGTCCACGCTGTACGCGGGCGGTTACTTCAGCGCGGTCAACGGCGCGAGCGCCAACGGCCTGGTCGCCATCGACACCGCGACCTGCCGGACGCGTCCGGGCTTCTCACCCGACTTCAGCGCGACCGTAAGGGCACTCGACGTCGCCCCGAACGGCACGGTCTACGCGGGCGGTGACTTCCAGTCCGTCAACGGCCAGACCCGGCGCTTCTTCGGCGCGGTCACCGCCGCCGGGGCCCTCACCGGATGGAACCCGGACGCGGACGCGCCGGGCCGGGCGCTGAAGGCCACGCCGGACGGGCAGAGCGCTCTGATCGGCGGGGACTTCTTCACCGTCGGCGGCGCCGACTCGCACGCGCTGGCCGTGACGAGCGCCGCCACGGGAGCGCTCACCCGGGCATACAGCGGCGGCTTCATCCCGTCGACCGCCGTCATCAAGGACATCGTCACCGACTCGGCGTCCGACGGCTGGTACGCGGCGGGCGAGGGCCGGGGCGGCGCGTCCTTCGACGGGCGGCTGGCCATGGAGCTCGACTCCTTCGACCAGCGCTGGCGGGACACCTGCCAGGGAGCCACCCAGGCACTGCGGGTCTACGAAGGTGTCCTGTACGCGGGCAGCCACGTCCATGACTGCTCCACCATGGGCGGCTTCCCCAACCAGGCCCGCAAGCACCTCACCGCCCAGTCCGTCGACGACCCTGCCCTGCTGGGCTGGCTCCCGGACACCAACGACGGCATCGGCGAGCCGGTCGGGCCCCGGGCCCTGACCGTCTCCTCCCGCGACGGCCGCGACTTCCTCTGGGTGGGCGGCGAGTTCACCACCGTCAACGGGGTCGGCCAACAGGCCCTGACACGGTTCGCCAACGGTCCCGACACGGGCGCGCCCGGCGCGCCCGCGGTCAGTGTCTCGGCGCCCAGGGCCGGCCAGGTCAAGGTCAGCTGGCGTTCCTCCCTCGACCTGGACGACAGCCTGCTCACGTACCGGGTCTACCGCAACGGCGGTGCGACCCCCGTGCACACCACCACCGGCTCCTCGCTGTTCTACAGCCGGCCGCAGCTGACGTTCACCGACACGAACGTGGTGGCCGGACAGACGTACAGCTACCGGATCACGGCGAGCGACGGAACCAACACCAGCGGCCTGTCCGCCGCCGTCTCCGTCACCGCCGCCTCCTCCGCGTCCCCGTACCAGGAACGGGTGCTCGCGGACGGTGCCGGGCTGTACTGGCGCTACGACGAGGCGGGCGGGGCGTTCGCCGCGGACGCCTCGGCCACCGACAACGGCGGCGTGTACGTGAACACACCCACGTACCGCGCCACCCCATCGGCGGTGGCCGGTTCCGCCGCGCTCTCGCTCAACGGGAGCGACGAGTACGTCTACAGCGACCGTATGCACCGCTACTCCTCGCCCACGCCCTACTCCATCGAGACGTGGTTCCGCACAACCTCGACGAGCGGCGGGCGGCTCGTCGGATTCGGCAACCGCGTCGGAGTCGCCCAGGGACACACCAGCAGCATCTCCGACAAGCTCGTCTATCTGACGGGCAACGGGCGGCTGGCCTTCGGCGTCCAGACCGGGAGCAGCACCTCCCGGCCCACCATCACCACCGGGGCTTCCTACAACGACGGCGACTGGCACCACGTCGTCGCCACCCAGGGACCGGCCGGCATGGTGCTGTACGTGGACGGGGTGGCCGTCGGCACCAACCCGGCGACCGGGAACCGCTCGTACAACGGTTACTGGCGGGTCGGCGGCGACGCCATGAACAACGCCTGGCCGAACCTGCCCGCGAGCACCTATCTCGCCGGCCAGGTCGACGAGACCGCGATCTACCCGGCCGCGCTGACCGCCGCCCAGGTGGCCGCCCACCACGACCTGGCGGACGCCACTACCCCGCCGGGCGGCACCACCGTCACCCTCGCACCGGCCGAGGACGCGTACGTCAACGGCGTGGCCGGGAACACCACGTACAACGACAGCCAGCTCGCGTCGCGCGGCAGCACGCCGTACGTGGGCTATCTGCGCTACTCCCTGCCCGCGGCCCCGCCCGGACAGGTGCTCACCGGCGCCCGCCTCGACTTCCGCACCTCGTCGGACGCGACGGCGGGCTCCACCGACAGCCACACCCTGGTACCGGTCACCGGCGCCTGGACCGAGTCGGCGGTCACCTACAACACCCGGCCGGCGCTGTCCGCGTCCGTGCTGGGGACCATCACGGACGCGGCCTCGGTCTCCACCGACTACTCGGTGGACCTGAACGCGACCGCACTGGGCGGAGCGCTGGGCTCCGCCTACTCACTCGCCCTGACCAGCAGCGGGACGGACAGCCTGCGTATCTGGTCGAGCGAGGCATCATCCGCGGCCTACCGGCCGCAGCTCGTTCTCACCTTCGGAGCTGAATGATGAACGGAAGTACGGGGCAGAGATCCGGGGGGCCACGTGGCCGGGTGCGAGCCGCATCCGCCACGCTGTGCCTGCTGGCCGGAGCCCTGACCGCCACCGCGGCGGGAGCCGCACCGGCTGCCGCACTGACACCGCCGGTGTCGATCACCGCGGACGACCTCACGACCTGGCAGACCAACGGAATCGTCTGGTCGATGGCCGCGACCGAAGGAGTCGTGTACGCGGGAGGAACCTTCTCCACCGTGCGACCGCCGGACGCGGCGCCCGGCACCGGCGAACAGCCCGCGGTGAACTTCGCCGCGTTCGACGCGGGCACCGGGGCGCCGACAGGGTGCACCCTGTCCTTCACCCTCGCCTCCGGGACGGCGACCGTACGGGCGCTCGCCCTCTCCCCGGACGGCAACACCCTCTACGCGGGGGGTCAGTTCGGCTCGGTCAACGACGTCGGTGTCAGCAACATCGCGGCGATCGACACGGCGACCTGCACCCCGCGCCAGGACTTCAAGATCAGCATCTCGGCGACCGTACGGGCCCTGGCCGTCACCGCCGACACCGTCTATGTGGGCGGTGACTTCAACAGCGTCGGCGGGCAGACCCGGAACAAGTTCGCGGCGGTCACCACGGGCGCCGACCTCCTGCCGTGGACGGCGAACGCGGACGAGGTGGCGCGGGCCGTCGAGGTCACGCCGGACGGGCAGCACGTCCTGCTCGGCGGTGACTTCTTCACCGTCAACGGCACCACCTCGCACGCCCTGGCCGTGGTCGACGCCACCACGGGGGCGCTCACCAAGAGCTACCCCGGCTTCATTCCGAACACCTCCACGGTGCAGGACCTGACCACGGACGCCACCGGCTTCTACACCGCCAACGAGGGCACCGGAGGCGGCGTCTTCGACGGCAGGATCGCCGTCGACCTGGACGACTTCCAGCAGCGCTGGCGCGACACCTGCCTGGGTGCCACCCAGTCCGTACTGGTCCACTCCGGGGTGCTGTACAGCGGCAGCCACGCCCATGACTGCTCCAGCATGGGCGCGTTCCCCGACCAGCCGCGCAAGCACCTGCTCGCGCAGTCCGTGGACGATCCCAAGCTGCTGCCCTGGTTCCCGGACACCAACGACGGCATAGGCGAGCCGGTCGGGCCCCGGGTGATGTCCCAGACGGACAGCGGAGGCCGGCACTACCTGTGGGTCGGCGGTGAGTTCACCACCGTCAACGGCGCCGGCCAGCAGGGTCTGACCCGGTTCGCCGACGGTCCGGACACCGGCGCCCCGTGGGTGCCCAACGTCAGCCTGTCGACGGTCACTCCGGGGAGGATCGACGTCAACTGGCAGACCAGCTTCGACACCGACGACGGCGAGCTGACCTACCGGATCTACAAGGACGGGGCGGCCACCCCCATCCACACGACGACGGGCTACTCCGTCTTCTGGGACCGCCCGCAGCTGCGCTGGACCGACACCGACGTGGCGCCGGGCGAGACCCACTCGTACCGGATCACCGCGAGCGACGGCACCAACACCAGCGCCAAGTCCCCGGCCCAGTCCGCGACCGTCGCGGCCACGGCCGAGGCGTATCCGGCGCGGGTGCTCAGCGACGGTGCCTCGCTGTACTGGCGGTACGACGAGGGGTCGTCGACCTTCGCCTCGGACACCGGAACCGGTCTGGACAACGGCTTCCTGCGCAACGGGCCCGCCTATCAGCAGACCCCGGCCGCCGTCGCGGGCGATTCGACCGCGATCGGTTTCGACGGGACCGCCGACTACGCGTACAGCAACGAGCGGCGCCCGGCGCCCGCCCGGTTCTCGGTGGAGACCTGGATCAAGACCACCACCACACGGGGCGGGAAGATCATCGGGTTCGGCAACCGGGTCATGCAGAACAGCTCCTCGTACGACAAGCACGTGTACATGCGCAACGACGGGAGGCTCGTGTTCGGCGTCTACAGCGGCGGGGCCAGGACGGTGACCTCGCTCGGTACCTACAACGACGGCAACTGGCACCACGTCGTCGCCACCCAGGGCACCGGCGGTATGGCGCTGTACGTGGACGGGCAGCTGCGCGCGTCCAACTTCCTGTTCACCGGCAACGAGACCAGCCCTGGCTACTGGCGGGTCGGCGGGGACAACCTCGGCAGCTGGCCGAGCCGTCCGACCAGCAACTTCTTCGCCGGACAGCTCGACGAGACCGCCGTCTACCCGACCGCGCTGAGCGCATCCCAGGTCAGCGCGCACTACGCCCTGAGGACGGGCTGATGAAGTATCCGTTCCTGGCCGGCGCCGCCGTCGTCGTACTGACGGCGGCGCTGGCCGCCTGCGGCTCGTCCGCCGACGGGAACGGGCCGCAGGCCGCGGGTGCCACAGCACCCGCGGCCTCCGGGCCCACCGCCGCCGGACCGTCGGCCGGAGCCCCGCAGGAGCCGGGCCCCGACGCCTCCGCGAGCGAGACGAGCGAGGCGCCCAAGGTGCCCGCGGACCGGATCACCCCGGCCACCGGGTCGTTCACGAAGAAGCAGAAGGAGTTCCTGGTCGACCGGGTGCCGGAGGGCATGGACCCGGCCGCGGTGCTCCAGACCGGGCAGGAGACCTGCGACAAGCTCCGCTACCTCGTCAAGGTCGACCGGGACACCGCCGTCGGCTCGATCGTGACCGGCGAGATCCCCGACGCGGAGCCCGCCGTCGCCCATCTGTGCACACAGCACCAGGAGTTGGTGGACGAGGCCGCCCTGAGCTACGCCGACGGCACCCATACGGGCAAGAAGCTCCGAGCAGGCGGCTACCGCTCGGCCGCCCCCACCAAGGACTGCACCTGGCAGATCGAGGACGGGGCGGGCAAAGCCCTGGATTCGGGCTCGTCCGACACCGGGAAGCCGACGCGGATCACCATTCCCCGCACGGCGCGCACCTTTACCTCCACAGGCTGCTACGCCTGGCTGCCCGAAGGAGAAAACGGATGAGCAAGCTGCCGATCGCCGTCGCGATCCCCACGAAGAACGAGGGCCTCAACATCGCCGAGGCGGTGAAATCCGTACTCGGCCACTTCGAGGCGGTCGTCGTGGTGGACTCGCACAGCACGGACGACACGGCGAAGATCGCCGAGGAGTGCGGGGCCGAGGTGGTCACGTACACCTGGGACGGCGGCCATCCCCGCAAGAAGCAGTGGTGCCTGGACCACGTCCGCACCGACCTGGACTGGATTCTGGTGCTCGACGGCGACGAGCGGCTCAGTCCCGGGCTGCTCGCGGAACTGCGGGAGATCTTCGCCGATCCGGCCGCGGAGAAGCCTGCGGCGTACGACATACCGCTGGGTTACTGGTTCTCCGGGAAGCGGCTGCGGCACGGGTACACCATCCGCAAGCGGTCCCTGACGGACCGGACCCGCTGCCACTATCCGGAGGTCGGCGATCTCGACGCCCCCGGGATCGGCGAGGTGGAGGGGCACTACCAGCCGGTCGCCCCCACGAGCGCCTCCCTGGTCAACCCGATCGAGCACCAGGACCTCGATCCCGTCACCGCCTGGTTCGAGCGGCACAACCGCTACTCGGACTGGGAGGCGTGGCTGGAGCAACACCCGGACGTCAAGGAGCAGGTACGGAAGGTGAAGTCCCGCCAGGGCCAGCTCTTCCACAAGGCGCCGTTCAAGCCCCTGGTGTCCTTCGCGTACATGTATGTCTACCGGCGGGGCTTCCTCGACGGCCGGGCGGGGCTCGACTTCGCGCTGGCGATGAGCTTCTACCGGTGGCAGATCGCGCTGAAGTCCCGTGAGGGAAAGACGGGTTGAGTTACCGACGGCTCCGGCGGACCACGTCCTCGTAGGTCCGCCGGAGGGTTCCGGTCACGGCCTCGATGGTGAAGTGGTCGTTGACCAGACCCCAAGCAGCCTTACCAGCGCGCTCGTTGGCCTCCGGCTCCAGCAGCTCCAGGACGGCCAGCGCGACCTTCTCCGCGTTGGCGGCGTCCTCGCCGGGGCGGCTGTCGACGACCCGGCCGGCGCCCGCCTCGGCCACATCGGGCCCGAGCCCGCAGGTGCGGGTGATGACGACGGGGGTGCCGACGGACATCGCTTCGAGGACGGAGACGCCCAACGGCTCCTCGATCGAGGGGAGTACGTACACATCGGCCTCCCGTCCGGCGGCGAGCACCTCCTCGTGACCGAGAGGACCCACGTGGTCGAGCGAGTCCGTCACACCCAGCCCGCGGGCGAGCGCGAGGGTCCCGGGCAGCGCACCGGTGTCCGGGCCCGCCAGGACGAAACGCGCGTCCGGATACTTCGCGAGGACCGCGGGCATCGCGGCGACGAAGTCCTCCGGGCGCTTGCGCTCCTGGACGCGGGCGAGGAAGAGCACCGTCGGGGGCCTGCCGGGCTCCCGGGCGGGCTTGCGCTCCTGCGGGCGGACCCCGTTGACCAGCCGTACGGTGCGGGTGAGCGGGACCGGGGCGGCGACGGCGTTCACATCGAGGCGCTCCCTCTCCGTCAGATACAGGACGGCGTCGGCCTCGCGCAGCACCTTGCGGACGCCGAGCAGGTCGGTGAGCTGGGCGACGCGCTTCTCCGTCGGGTCCACCATGCCGTGCGTCTGGACGACCAGCGGTGTGCGGGTGGCCAGGGCGAGCAGGGCCGCGGGCAGAGTCACGAGGTCGCGCATCAGATGGACGTGCACGAGGTCGGCGCCCCGCATCATGCGTCGCGCGGCGCGCAGCAGCGCACCGGAGGTGATGCCGCTGACCTCGAACATGGGAAGCACATGGCGGGCCTGGAACAGATGGACCGGAACTCCCTCGACCGTGGCCGGGAGTTCACCGTCGAAGCCGTCGCCCAGCGCCATGATCCGGGCGTCGTCGCCGTGGGCGCGCTGCACCTTGGACAGATTGAGCGCGACTCTCGTCGGACCACCGAACGCGTGGTCCGGGGTGTGCAGCGTAACGACGTGCAGGATCTTCACCAGGGTCCCCCTCAACCTCGGCCGACTGTTCACAGACTAGTCATCGCATCCCCCCAAGTACGTTGATTCGTTAGAGTGTTCCCAGGTCGGTCCACGGAGCGGGGAGCGCATGACGTCCGTGCAGGTCGAGTCCGTCGCGAAGCCCATGTCGTGGGCGATGCTCTCGCGGGCGCTCGCGGTTCCGATGATTCTCGGCCTCGTCTGCTTCCTTCCGGCGGTGATCGTCGCGCAGCCGGGCACCGGTGTCCGCGACAACGCGTTCTGGATGCAGCTCGTCCTCACCTGTTACGCGGGGGCGCGGCTCGCCACGATGATCCTGTCCACGGGGCGACGGCTCCTGCAGGGCGTCTTCTGGATGTTCGTCTACATCGCCATGGGTGTGGCGCCGCTCGCCCAGGCGGTCATCGGACAGACGCCGACCCCGATGGTCGGCCCGCGGTCCGACCTGGTGACGGCCATCGCGCTGATCCTGCTGGGCTGCGCCGCCTTCGACCTCGGCGCGCTGCTGGCCTCACGGCGGCCCCTGCGCCGGCGCCCGGGGGCGCAGGGCAGGGTGGGCCCGACGGCGCACCAGGGCCGGCTCACCCTGCTGGTCGTGATCGCGTTCGTGGCCGGCGGGTACTACATCCTGAAACTCGGCGGACCCGCCATCTTCTTCAGCAGCCGGCAGGAGATCAGCGCCTCGGTGGCGGAGAGCGGGGTCGTGTCCACCGAGTCCAATGTGGGGTCGGCGTTCCTGAAGGGCTTCGGCACCGTACCGGCGCTCATCGCGCTGCTCTTCTACACACGCCGTCTGGCGACCTCGCGCAGGGCCCGGCGCTCGCCCTCGACGGTCCTGGTGTGGGTGGCGCTGGTGGCCCTGAACCTGGTCGTGAACAACCCGATCTCCAACGCCCGTTACTGGTTCCTGACCGTGCTGGTCTCGCTGCTGTTCACCGCGTTCCCCAGCAGCGCGGCGATCTACCGCTCGGTCCTGGCCATGGGCGTCGTGGGCGCGCTGGTGCTGTTCCCGTACGCGGACCGGTTCCGGTACGACGACGAGGGCTACAAGCCCGTGCAGTCGGCCTCCGTCTTCGAGCCGCTGGCCACGAAGGACTACGACCAGACGGTGATGTTCGCCAACACCATCTCCTGGGTCGAGACCCGCGGGCACACCTACGGCCGCCAACTGGCGGGCTCCGGGCTCTTCTTCGTGCCGCGCGCGGTGTGGAGCGGCAAGCCGGAGGACACGGGTGTCCGGGTGGGTCAGTGGATGGGGATGAGGATGACCAACCTCTCGGCACCCCTGTGGACCGAACTCTGGGTCGACTTCGGGGCCGCCGGGATGGCCGGTGGTCTCGCCCTGGTCGGCTACGGGGCCGCCCGTACGGACCGCAGATACGCGGTCGCGGTGACCAGGGCCGGGCCCGGGCCGGGCAGTGTGCTGGCCATCGCGGCGCCGCTCATCGCCGGGTACACCTTCATCCTGCTGCGCGGTCCGCTGCTGCAGTCCGCCGGGAAGTTCGCCATCGCCGCGCTCTGCCTGCTGCTCGTCACCAGTTTCAGGAACCGGAACGGACAGCGTTCGCGCTGACGGGCTCCGGACCCGCCGTCTCCCCGCCGCGCAGCCGCACCACGCGGGTCCAGGTGGCCACCGCCTTGCAGACGGACCCCAGACACAGGCCCCAGGCGGCTCCGGCGACACCACCGAGTGCGTAGCCGCCGGCCAGGAAGGCCACGGCGGCCAGCGAGAACACCACCTGGATGGACAGGGTGGTGCGGGGATCGAGCATCCGCAGGGCGAGCAGGCCGCAGGTGCCCACGGCCATCGCCGCGTACTGGCTGCCCGTCGCGGGCAGCAGGGCGGCGGCCGTGGGCCAGGTGTCGCCGAGCAGCTCGCGTCCCGCCGCGTCGGGCAGCAGCGCGAGTGCGGTCGCCCACAGGGCCGCGGTCGCCGCGAGGACGGCGCCGAGTCCTGCCGTCGCCCGCACCTGCCGTCGCTGCGAGCCGAGGCGGCCGAGCAGCGGGGGGCCGAAGCTGGTGGCCGAGGTGTAGAGCACGTTGAGCGGCCCGAAGAGCGTGGTCGCCCCCCGGAGCGCGCCCACCACCAGGGGGTTGCCGACGGCGCCGAGGCCCAGCACCGAGAGCTGGCTGGTCGCGTTGCCGACGCCGAACTCCACGACGAACCGCCGCCCGAGGTGCCCCCGCCGGAACTGGGGGCGGAGGTGCAGGGGCGTCCCCGCGGTCCGCCGGTACAGCAAGACGGCGGAGAGCAGCAGGGCCGGGAGCGCGGAGAGCCCCCAGACGGTGACGAGGCGCGCCGCCCCGGCTCCGTACGGCTGCACGGCCAGGGACCCCAGCACACAGACCAGCCGCAGGACGTCGCTGCCGAGTGCGAGGTGCGGCAGACGGAGGGTCGAGAAGGCGTAACGCATGGCGTCCTGGCCGAGGACGGCCGGCAGGACGAGCCCGAGCATCATCACGGCGCGCGCCGTGTCCCCGGGAACGAGCAGACAGACGGCGGCGAGCAGCCCCCCGAGCGCCGTGGCGGCGAGCAGGGTGAAGGCGACGGCGGACCGGCAGGCGCCTCGTGTGTCGTCGTTCTCGGCACGCCGCAGCACCAGCGGCTGCCCGGTGTAGGCGCCGGATGCTCCCAGCAGGACGGTGAAGACGAGGTAGACGGCGGAGAAGCGCGCGAAGTCGGCGACGGTGGAGAGCCGGGCCGCCGCCACCAGCACCAGGATGTTGGTGAGGGCCGTGACCCCCTGGTCCGCGACCGAGCAGACGATCGCGGTACGTGCCTTCACCGGCGTCCCGCGGAGGCGTCGAAGGCACGCAGCCCGAGCGTCTCGGTCGGGTCGCCGGTGATCTCCGGTTCGTCGGGGCCATCCGTCCTGGCGACCGGGCCACCGCGCCGCCTCGGGGACTTCTTGCGCTCCTTGGTGCCCAGGCGGCCACGGCTGGGGTGCAGGAGGACGCCGAGCACCGAACCGCCCGACGCGCTGATGATCTCCCGGATCCGCTCGACGTCGCTGCGGTGCACCTCGCGCGGGTCGCAGACGATCATGACGCACGCCACCCGGTCGACCAGGGCGACGGCGTCGGCGTAGGCCAGGACGGGCGGGGCCAGCACGATGACGACGGTGCCGGGGCGGTCGGCCTCGGCGACGATCCGGCCGACGGGGGCGGAGGTCAGCGCGCGCGGCACGTTGTCGACGCGCCTGCCCGCGACGAGGGTGAAGGCGCCGGAGCCCGGCACGTCCACGTTGGAGCGGCTGCCCGAAGGCCAGGTGCCGTCGTCGTCGGCGGCCCAGCGGGGCGGCCGGGCCTCGTGCGCCGCCGACCCCAGCTCGCGGGCCAGCGACGGCGTACGCAGATCGGCCTCGACCAGGAGGACGTCGCGGCCCATCTCGGCGAAGGCGGCGGCCAGGTTCGCGGCGGCTCCGGCCGCGGCGGCGTTGTCGCCGCGCGGCGCCGTGACGAGCAGGCGGCGGCTCTCCGCGAACGCGGGGTCGTAGGCGAGGCGGAAGGCCACGGCCCGGTACTCCTCGGCGAGTCTGCTGCCGCTGCGCCCGATGGCGAGCAGGCCGTCCGGCGCTCCGCGCTCCCGGGGCAGTGTGCCGAGCAGCGGAGCGCCGATGGAGCGGACGAGCTCGCGGGTGGAGCGGACGGAGGGGTCGAAGACGAGGCGCACCCAGGACAGGAGCAGCCCCAGGGCGAGGCCCACCACGCCGCCGAGGCCGAGGAGCATGGGCAGGCCCGCGCCGGTGGGTTCCTTCGGAGCGACGGGCTTCTGGTTGAGGTAGCCGGGGGTCGCGTCCAGGGCCCGCAGCTCGCTTATCTTCCGGCTGAGTTCGGAGATGGAGACGATGAGGTTGGCGCGGGCGCTGCTCACGTCGTCGGCCCCGCTCGCACCGACCTGCTCCTCCAGCAGGTCGCGCTTCTCCTCCAGCGGCTTGAGCTGGGCCCGGTAGCCCTGCGCCATGTTCTCGATGCTGTCCTCGGTGCGTTGCCTGCGGTGTTCGAGGTAGGCGTCGGCGAGGGCTTCGGCGCGTGATCTGGCCTGCTCGGGGGTGTCGCCCGTGTAGGAGAAGCGCAGGGTGAGCGTGTTGGGCGGGTTGGTGACCTGGAGGCCGGCCAGCAGGTCGCCGGCGTCGACCGGGTCGGCGTCCTTTGCCAGGGCGCGGGCGGCCAGTTCGCCCACGGTGTCGCTGACGGCGGTCTGCCGTTCGGAGCCGATGTTGATGCCCTTGTCCGCCGAGGCGCCGGTGGCGAACGGGTCCGCGGTGGCGGAGCGGACGAGCACCACGCCTGTGGCGGTGTAGGTCTCCGCGCCGCTGAGCGCGAGATAGCCGCCGCCGATGAGTCCGACGACGACGCCGACGGCGAGGAGCGCACGGTAGCGCAGGAGCTGGCGGAACTGATCCCGCAGCAGCGCCGGTTCGTCCTGGTCCTCCAGGGCGCGGATCGGATGGGTCATCGCTGTGGTCTCCCTTGGGCGTTCCCGAGGACCTCGGTGAGCAGGGCGTCGAAGCGGGCGAGTCCCGCCTCGCGGCCCAGGTGGTGTGCGACGTACCGCGGGCCCTGGGCGCCCAGTGCGTCCGCCGCGGCGGCGTCCTCGGTGAGCTTGCGTACGGCCGCGAGGAGAGCGGCGGGGTCCTCCGGCGCGACCAGGACTCCGGCGCCCGAGCGGCGCACCTCGTCGGCGGTGCCGCCCTCGTCGGCGACGGAGGCCACGACGGGCCGTCCGGAGACGAAGTAGGAGGTGAGCTTGGACGGCACGCTCATGTCGAGCACGGAGGCCCGCTGGGTGACCGCGAGGATGTCGGCGGCGGCGAGGATGTCCGTGAACTCCTCCGGACCGGCCGGCGGCAGGAAGTCGATGTTGGGGAGGGAGCCGGCGAGGGCGCGGAGTATGTCGCGCTGATTCCCGTCCCCCATCAGGACGACGCGGACGTCCGGGGCGAGCCGGGCCGTGTCGACGAGGACGTCGAGGCCCTGCTTGAGTCCCATGTTCCCGGAGTGCAGCAGCACCGGGGTGTGGTCCGGCCAGCCGAGCCGGGCGCGGGTGGTGGCCCGGTCGGCGGAAGGGGGCTCCACGTGCGTCCAGTTGGGCACGATGCGGATGCGGTCCGGGTCGACGCCGAGGGCGGTGACGCCGGGTACGAAGGTCTCGTGGATGACGCCGACGAGGGCCGCGCCGCGCAGGGCGTACCGCTCGGCCGCGGCGGCGAGGGCCGCCGCCCGGTCGCCGCCCCTGATGCCGCTCTGGGCCGCCGCGGCGCCCATCAGGTCCTGGACGACGGGTATGTACGGGACGCGGTGGCGGCGGGCGATACGGGCGCCGATGACTCCGCCCGCGAGGCTCGGCATCTGGGCGATCACGGCGTCGGGGCGGCCCGGTGGCGGCGCCAGGAGCCCGTGCGCCAGCACGGTCGCCTCGAACGCGGCTCTGCGCAGGGCTGTCTGGCGGGGCGGCACGTAGTGTCTGCGGCGGTGGACGGCGACTCCGGCGCGGGTCTCGCGCGTACGCCAGACTCCCCGGTAGCGCTCGTCGAGCCGCCAGGACGGGTAGTGCGGCATGCCGGTGAGCACCTGGACCCCGGCTCCGGACGCGGCCCAGTGCTCGGCGAGCTGGGTGGCGTACGGGCCGATGCCCGTCAGCTCCGGCGCGTAGTTGGTCGAGACCACCAGCAGCCTGCGGTCCTCGAACATTCGGTGATCTTCGGCAGCGGACATCGGTTCGGTCGCCTTCCCCCCGGAACAGCCACTGCTCCTCCCAAGGAACAGTCCCCCGGGGTGAGCTTATCCGTTCACGGCTTGCACAAGTGTTCTTCACAGTAAGGTCGTTGGAGATCCACACCGATACCGATATTTCCGGGGGGAGACAGCGGATGGTGCACAGAGTCGGATATGCGCCGGGTGTGTACGACTTGTTCCATGTCGGACACCTGAACATCCTGCGGCATGCGCGCAGTCAGTGCGACTACCTGGTCGCCGGGGTCGTCTCTGACGAGATGGCCGCGCTGGCCAAGGGCCACAAGCCGGTGATACCCCTGCCCGAGCGGCTGGAGATCGTCCGGAGCGTCCGTTTCGTGGACGCCGCGTTCGTCGAGACCGTGCCCGACAAGGTCGAGACCTGGCAGCAGGTCCGGTTCGACGTGATCTTCAAGGGCGACGACTGGCGGGGCACGGAGAAGGGGCTCCGGCTGGAGCGCGACTTCGCCGAAGTGGGCGTGGAGGTCGTCTACTTCCCCTACACCGTGCACACCTCCAGCACTCAGCTGCGCCGGGCTCTCGACGTACTCGTCAGTCCGCCCGGAGCGCTCTCAGCTCCCTGAACCACTTGGCGAAAAACGCCACGAGGAACAGGGCGTGCACGGCGGCGAGCGCGGCGTACCCGGCCAGGAAGATCCCGGGCGCCCCGGACAGCAGGAACACCAGGCAGAACACCCCGTAGTCCGCGGGGAGGAGCGCCACGGCCCGCACCCGGGAGACCGGGCCCGCGGGCCCGCCCGCGGGGGCCGGGCGTGCCACGGCCGCCGCCTTGCCGAGCTGCTCGCGGAGCAGCCCGGCGCAGAAGGTGAGCACCGCGACGAACAGGAAGCCGAGCGGCAGCAACAGCCAGCCGTCCGAAGGCAGTTCGGCGAAGCGGTAGAACGAGACGAGTACGGCGGTGTGGACCAGGATCATCTTCGCGCAGTCGACGACATGGTCCAGCCATTCGCCGTCGGGGCCGCCCTTCCCGGTGAGCCGGGCGAGCTGGCCGTCCGCCGAGTCGAAGGCGAAGCCGATGGCCAGCCCCGCGTAGACGGCCGCGCCGAGCGCCCACGAGGGCTCGGCGAGCGCGACCGTCAGGATGGCGGCGAGGGTGAACGCTGCGCTGACCAGGGTGACTTGGTTGGGAGAGAGCCCCACCCGGTAGGCCCCGGCCGCGAGCACCCTCCCGGCGGGCCGGTTCACGTGGCGCGAGTACAGCGACACGCCCTTGGCCGTCTTCTGTGCACCGCGCAACTCGCGCAGCACCGTACCTGTGCTTCCCATACGCCCCCCAGCGTCCAGCGGTGCCCGCATCATGGCATGCGGAGATCCTTCCCGTGGGCCGTGTTCGCGTTTGGGCGGCCTGCGGCCTCCCACCCGTACGGGCAGGCCCCGTCAGCGCTCCTCGGTCAGCTGCTCGTCCAGTTCGTCGAAGAGCAGTTGCTCGTGGTCGACCTGGCCGGTGCGGTAGGCCGAGCGGGCCACCAGGTGGGCGGCGACCGGGCCGGTCATCATCTGGAAGAAGACGACCAGGCCGAGGGTGGCCATGTCCATGCCGCTGCGCAGCCGCAGCCCGACCCCGATCAGCACGAGCAGCATGCCGAGGGTCTGCGGCTTCGTCGCGGCATGGCTGCGTGACAGGACGTCGGGCAGCCGCAGCATGCCGATGACACCGAGCAGCGAGATCGCCGCCCCCAGGAGAACGAGGACGGCGCCGGCCGTGTCGGCGGTCTGGGACCAGGCGCTCACTCGGTCCCCTCCTTGCTGCCGGTGGGTGCGGAGGGCGGCGGAGTCCCGTGGGGCGTCGGCCGGTCACGTACGGCGATGAAGCGGGCGATGCCCACCGAGCCGGTGAAACCGAGGAACGCCAGCACCATCATGATCGGGAAGTAGTAGGGGTCCCTGGAGAACGCGGACTTGGCGCCGAGACCCGCGATGATCAGGGCCGCGCACACATCCAGCGCGATGGCCCGGTCGAGCATGGAGGGACCTCGCCGGATGCGGATCAGCAGCAGCATCCCGGCGACGACGATCATCACCACGGCGGCGGTCAGCAGGATCCGGTCGAGGGTCTCGGGAGCGCTCATGCCGTACCTCTCCCCGGACCGGAGCGTGCGGGGCCGGGGGGTGGCTGGCCGACGCGGTCGATCTCGTCGCGGGTGCCGAAGGCCCGTACCGTGAGCTCCTCCATGCGCCAGACGGAACGCCGTGCCGCCTCCAGAGCGGCGGGTCTGTCCGCGTCGAGCACATGCAGGAAGACCGTGGCCGTCGCACGGCGTACCTCGACGATGGAGCCGCCCGGCACGTTGGACACGGCGACGGCGGTCGCGGCGAGCATCAGATCGCTGCGGCAGCGCAGCGGGACACCGATGACGGCGGCCCGGTGGGCCTCCCCGTCGAAGATCTGGCGGGTGACCCGCACTCCCGAGGTGTACATGTCGTAGAGCAGGTACCCGGCGAGGCACAGGATGCCCCAGGGGTGCAGCCGCAGTCCGAGGTCGACCCTCGGCAGCGGGAAAGCCAGACACACGGCCACCGATACGACGGCGCCGGTGATGACGTTGGCCCAGCTCAGCGTGGACCACAGCAGGACCCAGATGAGGGTGAGCCAGGCGAGCAGCGGCAGGTCGAGGACGCGCCGCCGCTCACCGAACTCGCAGCTGAAGGGCGGAAGTTCCTTGTTGCGGAAGGACAGGGTGAGTACCCGCTTCATCGTCCGAGCACCTCCTCGACGTAGGGGGACCGTTCGATGAGCTCGGCCGCGGCGCGGCCGGCGTACGCGGTCAGCGGTCCGGCGAGCACGGTGAACGCCAGCCCGAGGGCGACGGCTCCCGCGGTCGCCGCCGTCATCGTGCGCGACAGCCGGGTCGTGGTGGTGACCGCGTGGCCGTGCAGGGTGGCCGCCACCACCCGGCCGGCCGGGTGGTGCCCCCGCACTCCTTCGTCCCCGGTGCCCAGCATCCGGTCGGGGCCCGCGTCGGCGTCGTCGTCGGACTCGTCGTCGGTCTCCAGGACCGTGCCGTCCTCGGCCTGGCCGGGCGGGGCGGCCCGCCAGAACGCCAGGTTCCAGACCTTCGCCATCACGTACAGCGTCAGCAGACTGGTGACCACCGACCCGGTCACCAGGACCCGGGCCAGGACACCGCCGTCGGCGACACCGGCCCGCATGAGACCCAGCTTCCCGATGAACCCGGACAGCGGCGGGATCCCGGCGAGATTCATCGCGGGGACGAAGAAGAGGACGGCGATCACCGGGGCGACCTTGGCGAGGCCGCCGATCCGGGTGAGTTCGGTGGTGCCCGTGCGCCGTTCGATCAGCCCCGCGACGAGGAAGAGCGTGGTCTGCACGGTGATGTGGTGGGCGACGTAGACGATCGCGCCGCCGTACGCCTCGCGGGTGGCGAGACCGATACCGAAGACCATGTAGCCGATGTGGCTGATGAGGGTGAAGGAGAGCACCCGCTTCAGGTCGGTCTGGGCGACGGCGCCCAGGATGCCGATGACCATGGAGGCCAGTGCGGCGATCATCAGCAGATCGCCGAGCCGGTTGCCGGGGAAGAGCAGGGTCTCCGTCCGCAGCATGCAGTAGACGCCGACCTTGGTGAGGAGCCCGGCGAAGACGGCGGTGACGGGGGCCGGTGCGGTGGGGTAGGAGTCGGGCAGCCACGCGGCGAGCGGGAACACGGCGGCCTTGACGGCGAAGACGGTGAGCAGCGTGACGTGGATCAGCGTCTGGACGCCGACGGGCAGTTCACCCAGCCGGCCTGCCAGCTGGGTGAAGTTGGCGGTGCCCGTGGCCGCGTACGTGGTGGCGATGGCGATCAGGAACACCATCGACGAGAACAGCGAGATGATCACGTAGGTGGAGCCCGCGCGGACGCGGGGCCCGGTGCCGCCCAGGGTGAGCAGGACGAAGCTGGCCACGAGCATGATCTCGAAGCCGACGTAGAGGTTGACGAGGTCTCCGGCGAGGAACGTGCAGGAGACCCCGGCGACGAGGATGAGGTAGGCGGGGTGGAAGACGGCCACCGGGGTCTCCCCGTCCCGGTCGGCCATGCCCTGGCCGAGGGAGTAGACCAGCACGCAGAGCGTGACGGCCGAGGAGACGGTGAGCATCAGCCCGGACAGCCGGTCGGCGACCAGGGTGATGCCGAGCGGCGGGGCGAAGTCGCCGAGGTGGACGGAGAGCGGGCCGTCGCGGTCCGCGGCGATCATCAGGGCGACGGAGAGAGCCAGCACCGCGCTCAGCACGGTGACGCTGATGAAGCGCTGGAAGCGCTTGAGCCGGGTGCCGAAGGCGAGGCTGAGGCCGGTGGCGCAGAGCGGCAGCAGCACCGGCAGCGGGACGAGCGTGTTCATCCGGTGGCTCCTCGGTCGGGTTCTTCGGGTCCGTCGCCCCGCCTCTCGGCCGCGTAGTCCTCCGGGTCCGCGCCCAGCACGTCGTGCCAGAGGTCGCCGGATGCGTCGCGGCCGCGGGCCTGCAGGGCGCGGTCGGCGCGCAGCTTCTCGCGCAGCCGCCGGTGCTCGTCCCGGTAGCGGGTGCGCTCTCCCCGGGTGGGCGGGGAGCCGCTCCGGAACTCCTCGCGCAGCTGGGCCCGCTGGCCCATCACTTCGGTACGCAGCGCGATGCGCCGGTCCTCCAGGTCGTCGTGGACCTCGTCGGTGCCGGTCAGCTGGTGGCTGCGGTAGGCCATGGCCAGGAGGAACGCGGTGGTGGCGAGGGTGATGACGATGGCGGTGACCGCGATGGCCTGCGGCAGCGGGTCGGTGACCCGGTGCAGGGGTACGCCGTAGAGCAGCGGCTCCCGGCCGGCCGAGCCGCCGGCGGTCAGGACGAGCAGATTGATGCCGTTGCCCGCGATCACGGCGCCCAGCAGGATGCGGGTGAGAGGCCGGGTGAGCATGAGGATGCCGCCGACCGCGCAGAGCACCACGGCCGGGACGAGGAGCGAGAGGCTGACCGTCATCGGCCGGAACCTCCCGCCGGGCCGTCGGCCGGGGCGAGCGCACCCGCGGCCCGTTCGATCTGCCGGTCGATCTTGGCACCGAGCGCGCGCACGATGTCCAGGACCACTCCCAGGACGAGCAGATAGACACCGAAGTCGAAGAGGACCGTCGATCCGAGGTGGTAGTCGCCGAACACGGGCAGGTGCCCCTTGTGCGTCCAGGCGAGCAGGACCGTGCCCTTGGCGAGACCGAGCAGCGCGACCCCGGTGGAGATGAGCAGACCGAGGCCGGTGAAGAGTCCGGGCTGGAGCGGCGCCGCCTCGGCCAGTTCGAACCGGCCGCCCGCCAGATAGCGGGTGATGAGGGCGACCCCGGCGACGAGCCCTGCGACGAATCCGCCGCCCGGCATGTTCTCGGCGCAGAACAGCAGGTAGACCGAGAGGATCAGGATGGGGTGGAAGAGCAGCCGCGCCATCACTTCGAGGACGACGGAGCGGTGCTCCGGCGCGAGCGTCTCCCCGGCGGCCAGCCAGCTCCTCTCGGGCGCCGCCTCGTCGCCCTGCGGCAGTCCGGTCAGCGGTGGGGCGGACAGCGACCAGGCGGTACGGCCCTCCAGATCCGCCTGCGCCATCGTTCCCTCGCTGCGGCGGTGCAGGTAGATCAGACTGGTCACCCCGATCGCCGCGGCGGCGAGCACGGCGGACTCCCCCATGGTGTCCCAGGACCGCAGGTCGACGAGGATGGTGGCCACCACGTCCTTGAGCCCGTGGCGGGCGGTCTCCTCGACCATCGCGGCGCCCGCCGGTGGTGCCGTGCGTGCGGACGCCGCGGCCCACACGACCACGCCGACCGTCGCCGCCGCGGCCAGCGCGAGCGGGATGCGTACGGCGCGCCGCCACGTACTGACCGACTCCTCGAAGCGCACCGGCATCCTGCGCAGGACGAGCACGAACACGACCATCGACACGGTCTCGACGCAGAACTGGGTGAGCGCCAGGTCGGGGGCTCCCTGGACGACGAACAGCAACGCGGCCCCGTAGCCCGTCAGTCCCGCCAGGACCACGGCCTTCATCCGGCGGCTCACCGTCAGACAGAACAGCGCGGCCCCGCACGTCAGCACCGCCACCGCGCCCTGGAGCGGGACGTCCCACAGGTGCGGCGCCGCCGCCCCGCGCCAGGGCCGGTCGGTGGCGAGCACGGCCAGTTGCCCGGTCAGTAGCACCGCCAGGACGGTGGCCAGATAGACGGAGAGCGAGCCGCGCTGTACGAAGCCGGTGACCTGGAGGGCGAGGCGTTCCAGGCCGAGGAGGAGGTGGCCGAAGACGCTGTCGGCGGTGGGCCAGGCGATCCGCCGGGAGAGCCGGGTGACGGCGGAGCGCCGGGCGAAGAGCAGGGCACCGCCCGCCCAGGCGAGCGCCGACAGCAGCAGGGCCGTGCCGAAGCCGTGCCAGAGGGCGAGGTGGTACGGCTCCCCGGACGCGGGGAACGTGTCCGCGTAGGCGGCGAACAGCCGGTCGGTCAGGCCGACGCCGGGGCCCAGCACGAGCCCGCCGACGGCGAGGAGCGCGGGCGGCGCGAGGAAGGCCGCGCCGACCCGGTGCACGGGGGTGTCGGCGACGCCGGGTTTACGGGCGAAGGCCCCCCAGACGAACCGCACGGTGTACGCGGTGGTCAGCGCCGAGCCCACGACCGTGGCGGCCAGCGTCCACCGGTCCGCGAGGTCGCCCTCCAGCAGTGCTTCGAAGGCCGCTTCCTTGGCTGCGAAGCCCAGGAGCGGGGGCAGCGCGGCCATGGAGGCGGCGGCCAGCACCGCGACCGCGCACACGTGGGGCAGTGCCCGGCCGACGCCGGAGAGTTTTCGCAGATCGCGGGTGCCCGCGGCATGGTCGACGATGCCGGTCACGAGGAACAGCGGGGCCTTGAACAGGGCGTGCCCCAGGATCATGACGGCGGCGGCGAGTGCCGCGTCGCGGTAGCCGGCCCCGGCGAGGACGGTGAGGAAGCCGAGCTGGCTGACGGTCCCGTAGGCGAGGACGAGTTTGAGGTCGTTCAGGCGCAGCGCGCGCCAGCCGCCGAGCAGCATGGTCGCGGCCCCCAGCACGAGGACGACGGGCCGCCAGACCGGGACGTCGGCGAAGGCGGGTGCGAGCCGTGCCACGAGGTAGACCCCGGCCTTGACCATCGCGGCGGCGTGCAGATAGGCGCTGACCGGGGTGGGCGCGGCCATCGCGTTCGGCAGCCACAGGGAGAACGGCCAGATCGCGGACTTGGACAGTGCGCCGCACAGCACCAGGACCACGGCGACCGAGACGGCGAGCGTGGGCTCGGGCGGATCGGCCACGATCGTGGAGATCCGGTAGGTACCGGCCGCCTGACCGATGATCAGGAAGCCGATGAGCATCGCGAGGCCGCCGAACGTGGTCACGGTGAGGGCCTGGAGGGCGGAGCGGCGGTTGTGCTTGTGCTCGCTGCCGTAGCCGATCAGCAGGAAGGAGAAGACCGTGGTCAGTTCCCAGAACACATAGAGCGAGATCAGGTCGTCGGCGAGGACGAGGGCGAGCATGGCGCCCGCGAAGGCCAGCAGGTTACCGGCGAATCCGGCCAGGCCCGGGGCGTCGTCGGCGAAGTACGACGCGCAGTAGAGCAGCACCAGCGTGCCGATGCCGGCCGCGAGCAGCACCATCAGTTCGGCGAGCGCGTCCAGGCGCAGGGCCACCGAGACGTCGTACGCCGGAATCCACTGCCACGACCAGGTGACCGACTCCCCGGCCGCGGCGCCCTCCCACCGGACGGCCGCCCAGACCGTGGCGGCGGCCGGGGGCAGCGCGAGCACGAGGAAGGCCCGTCTGCCGAGCCGGCGCACCAGCGGGGCCGCGCAGGCCGCCAGCACGAAGTGGCAGACGATGAGCGTGGTCATGAAGCGAGGTCCTGAACGGCTTCCTGGACAAAGGGCACTGATTACAGATATATCGCCCAGCCCTGTTCACCCGTACGCCGCGCCGCGCCCGGCGCGGTTCGCTTCCGCTCCGGCTCCGGCTCCGGCTCCGGACATCGGGGACCTCGTCCGGGAGACCGTCGGTGCGGCGGTAGCTGCGGACCCGGCTGTACGGCGACCGCTACCGCCCCGAGTACACGGATTCGCCGACTGGCGGGTCACCGTGGCACGTCTGAGACCGGCCCTGCCACCACGTCGGAGGAGGACGAGCTGCTGAAGTCGGCATCCCGGGGGCGGCGCACGTGCTGGCGCAGCCGTAACGAGCGGATGAGGCCGGCCGGGTGGCCGGTTCAGTCGAGTGCCGCCACCCCGTCGAGCTCGACCAGCGCCTGTTCGTCCCAGAGGCGGACGGCCCCGACCACCGCCATGGCCGGATAGTCGCGGCCTGCCAGGCGCCGCCAGATCCGGCCCAGTTCGGGTGCGTGCGCCCGGTAGTCGGCGACGTCCGTGGCGTACACGGTGACCCTCGCCAGACCGGCGGGGGTGCCGCCCGCCGCGCGCAGGGCGGTGAGCAGATTGCCGAGGGCCTTCTCGAACTGCTCGGGCAGGGTGCTCCCGACGACCTTCCCGGCCTCGTCGAGCGCGGTCTGTCCGGCGAGGAAGACCAGGCGGCCCCCCGTGACGGTGACGGCGTGCGAGAACCCGGCGGGCGGGGAGAGTTCGGCGGGGTTGATCCGGTTGACCGGGTTCATGCGGACGGCTCCTGGGTCGCGTACAGCTGCTTGGCGATGATCGTGCGCTGCACCTCGCTCGCGCCCTCGTAGATCCGGGGCGCACGGACCTCCCGGTAGAGGTGTTCGAGCAGGTGGCCGCGGCGCAGGGCGCGGGCGCCGTGCAGCTGGACGGCCGTGTCGACGACGTACTGCGCGGTCTCGGTGGCGTACAGCTTGGCCATGGCTGCGCGTCCGGGGACGCCGCTCTCGCCCGCGTCGTACGCCGCGGCCGCCGCGTACACCAGGAGCCGGGCGGCCTCGGTGCGGGTCGCCATCTCGGCGACCTGGTGCGAGACGGCCTGGAGGTCCTTCAGCGGTCCGCCGAACGCGGTGCGCTCCGCGGTGTGTACGACGGTGGCGTCGAGGGCGGCGCGGGCCATGCCGACCGCGAAGGCGCCGACGCTCGGCCGGAAGAGGTTGAGGGTGTTCATCGCGACCCGGAACCCCCGGTCGGGCTCGCCCAGGACGTCGTCGGCGGTGACGGGCACGGCGTCGAAGTCCAGTGCGCCGATGGGGTGCGGGGACAGCATGTCCAGCGCCGTCCCCGTGAGCCCGGGGCGGTCGGCGGGGACCAGGAACGCGGTGACGCCGCGGGCTCCAGCGCCCTGCGTCGTGCGGGCGAAGACGGTGTAGAAATCGGCCTCGGGCGCGTTGGAGATCCAGCACTTCTCGCCGGTCAGCCGCCAGCCGTCCGGGGTGGGCCGGGCGGCGAGTGCGAGCGCGGCGGCATCGGAGCCGGCGTTCGGCTCGCTCAGCGCGAAGGCGGCCACGGCGCGGCCCGCACGCACCTCGGGCAGCCAGCGCTCGCGTTGGGCGGGCGTGCCGGCCTGGACGAGGGGGCAGGCGCCGAGGCCCTGGAGCGCGAGGGCGGTCTCGGCCTCCGTGCAGCCGCGGGCGAGTGACTCGCGCAGCAGGCAGAGGTCGAGCGCGCCGGAGCCGAAGAGCCGGTCGAGGAGCCCCAGCTCGCCGAGTGCGGCGAGCAGTGGGCGGTTCACCCTGCCCGGCTCGCCCTTCTCGGCGAGCGGCCGCAGCTGGTGCACGGCCGCCTCGTACAGCTCCGCGCACCAGGCGGTCCGGGCCGGGTCGAGCGAGAATGCGTTCATGGCGGCGCCTCTCTTGTCACGTCTTATCGCGAACCGTTGACTACCGTCACCCAAACGATACGCTCCAAGGGCGACAAGGGGGCGATCCTTCATGGAGCCGATTTCCTCGCCGGACGCGTCCGCGCACGGTGCCACCGCACACACCGATACGTTTCCCCGCGACCAACTGCCACCGGCCGCCCAGTGGCCCGAGCTGGTCTTCGACCGGCCCGAGCTGCGCTACCCGGGCCGGCTGAACTGCGGATACGAACTCCTCGACCGCACCATCGGCCGCTTCGGTCCCGACCGCCCCGCCTTCCGCGAGGCCGACGGCGGGGTGTGGAGCTACGGGGAGCTGCGGGACCGGGTGGACGGCATCGCCCACGTCCTCACCACCGGCCTGGGCGTACGACCGGGCAACCGGGTCCTGCTGCGCGGCCCCACCACTGCCTGGCTGGCCGCCTGCTGGCTCGCGGTCATGAAGGCGGGCGCGGTCGCCGTCACCGTACTGGCGCAGGCGCGGTCCCGGGAACTGGCCACCATCTGCTCACTCGCCCGGGTGAGCCATGCCCTGTGCGATGCCCGGTCCGTCGAGGATCTGGTCAAGGCCCGGGTTCCGGAGCTGCGGATCACGGAGTACGGGGGTGACACACCCGACGATCTGACGCGCCTGGCGGAGTCCAGGACCGGGCCGTACGAGCCGGTGGACACCGCGGCCGACGACGTCGCTCTGATCGCCTTCACCTCGGGCACCACCGGGCGCCCCAAGGGCTGTATGCACTTCCACCGCGATGTGCTGGCCGTCGCCGACACCTTCTCGCGTCACGTCCTGCGCCCGGAGCCGGATGACGTGTTCGCGGGGAGTCCCCCGCTCGGCTTCACCTTCGGGCTGGGCGGACTGGTCATCTTCCCGATGCGCGCGGGCGCTTCCGCGCTCCTGCTGGAGCAGGCGGGACCGAAGCAGCTGCTGCCGGCGCTCGCCGCCCACCGGGTCTCCGTGGTGTTCACCGCACCGACCGCGTACCGGGTGATGCTGGACCACCTCGACGGGCACGACCTGTCCGCGCTGCGCCGGTGCGTCTCCGCCGGGGAGAATCTGCCCACCGCCACCTGGGAGTCCTGGTACGAGCGGACCGGTCTGCGCATCATCAACGGCATCGGCGCCACCGAACTGCTGCACATCTTCATCTCGGCCGCCGACGACGCCATCCGCCCCGGCACCACCGGGAGGCCCGTGCCAGGCTGGCAGGCCCGGGTGGTGGACCCGGCGGGCGAGGAGCTGCCGGACGGCGAACCGGGGCTGCTGGCCGTGCGCGGCCCGGTCGGCTGCCGCTACCTCGCCGACGAGCGGCAGACGCACTACGTGCGGCACGGCTGGAACATCACCGGCGACACGTACGTCCGCGAGCCGGACGGCTACTTCCGCTACGTCGCCCGCGCCGACGACATGATCATCTCCTCCGGCTACAACATCGCGGGCCCCGAGGTGGAGGACGCCCTGTTGCGCCATCCGGAGGTGACCGAGGCGGCGGTGGTGGGCCGGACGGATGAGCTGCGCGGGCAGATCGTCGTGGCGTACGTGGTGCTGCGCGAGGGCTCCGCCCAGACCGCGGACTCCCTGCGGCGCTATATGAAGGGCGAGCTGGCTCCGCACAAGTGCCCGCGCGTCATCGAGTTCCTGGCCGCGCTTCCCCGGACCGCGACCGGCAAGCTCCAGCGCTTCCGGCTGCGCGGGGGCGCGGACCGGCACGGCACGGCGGACGGGCTCTAGAGTGATCACGTGGCCGAGCTGCACACTCCCCGTTCCCTGATCGTCAGCCTCTACGGCGCGTACGGTCGCTCCCCCGGCAACGAACCGCTGCCGGTGGCCGAGCTGATCCGTCTGCTGCGCGCCGTCGGTGTCGACGCGCCCTCCGTACGCTCCTCCGTCTCCCGGCTCAAGCGCCGCGAGCTGCTCGTCCCGGCCCGCACGGCGGACGGGGCGGCCGGTTACGCGCTGTCCGCCGACGCCCGGCAGCTGCTGGACGACGGTGACCGGCGCATCTATCAGCGTCCGGAGCCCCGGGCCGCCGACGGCTGGGTGCTCGCCGTCTTCTCCGTACCGGAGGCGGAGCGCCACAAGCGGCATCTGCTGCGCTCCCGGCTGGCCCGCCTCGGTTTCGGCACGGCCGCACCCGGGGTGTGGATCGCGCCCGCCGGGCTGTACGAGGAGACCCGGCACACCCTGGAACGGCTCGAACTCGCCTCGTACGTGGACCTCTTCCGCGGGGAACACCTCGGCTTCGCGGCGACGAAGGAGTCGGTGGCGCGCTGGTGGGACCTGGACGCCATCGCCCGTCTCCACCTGGACTTCCTGGAGCAGCAGGAGCCGGTGCTGAAGACGTGGGAGGCGCGGTCCCCCGGGAGCGCCCCGGACCCGGAGGACGCCTACCGGGACTACCTGCCGGCCCTGGACTCCTGGCGGCGGCTCCCGTACGCGGACCCGGGACTGCCGGAGGAACTGCTGCCGAAGGACTGGCCCGGGGGCCGCTCGGCAGAAGTGTTCGGACTGCTGCACGCGATGCTGCGCGACGCCGGGGAGCGCTTCGTACGACCGTGAACGGCGCCCGGAATTCGGGTGACTGCCGGACTGCGCAACCGGCAGGATGAGGCATGACCTGGACTTTCACGGATGATGTCGACGTTTTTCTGGATACGGCGGGTGAATGGCTGGCCGCCCGCCCCGCGGACAACACCCTGGTGCTGACCGTCACCGCGTCGCTGCGCCGCGATGGCCGGCACGCCTATGGCGGGGGCGATCCGGTGCTCGGCTGGTGGCGGGGGGCCGGCGGCGAGATCGCGGGGACACTGGTGCACACTCCGCCGTATCCGCCGTTTCTGGGCGTGACCGCCCCGGAAGCAATCACTCCGCTCACTCTCGCCCTCCCTCTGACCCGTATCAACGCGGACCGCGCGACCGCCGAGGCGCTGGTCGCGCACTGGCCCGGCCACCGGGTCGAGGAGGAGCAGCGGCTCTACCGGCTCGGGACGCTCGTCCCGCCCTCCCCGGCCCCGGCGGGCCGGCCGCGGACGGCGACGGCCGCCGACCGGGAGCTTTTGCTGGACTGGCACTTCACGTTCGCCGAGCAGGTCGGCCAGCCCGGCACTCATGTCGAGCGGCTCGTCGACGACCGGACGACGTACGGCGGGCTGACGCTCTGGGAGGACACGGGTGTGCCCGTGGCGATGGCGGGCGTCTCCCGGAACATCGCGGGTGTGGTGCGGGTGACGACGGTCTACACCCCTTCGGAGTACCGGGGCCGGGGATACGGGGCGGCGGTGACGGCGGAGGTCAGCCGGGCGGCGCGGGAGGCGGGCGCCGAAGAGGTGCTGCTCTTCACGGACCTCGCGAACCCGACGAGCAACGGCGTGTACCGGCGCATCGGCTTCGAGACCGTCTCGGACCGGCTGTTGGTCAGTGCGGTGGCGCGGGCATGAGCGAGAACGCGGGCATGAGCGAGGACGCGACGCCGGAGGAGGAGCCGGAGCTGGAGCCGCGGTGGCTGATAGCGGCGAACGTGGTGCGGTGGCGGCGGTACGGGAAGGGCGGCCAGGAACTGCGGCCGGGGACCAAGGCGTGCCGGGGCGGCTCGAAGGTGTACGTGATCGGCTACCGTCCCGGTGGCGCCGACGTACTGACCACCATCGGGCGGGGGCGCCACACCGGTACCTACATCACGCTCGACCTGGCGACGCGCCATCTGCACACCTTCCGGGCCGCGTTGGTCCGCAGCCCCGTGGTTCTGCGGCGGGACGCGGAGGACACCGCGGGCCGTGACTGGGAGGGCCGGGAGCTCACCGAGGAGCGTGCGGCCCGGTTCGAGCGGCAGGCCGCCGAGGAGCGCCTCGCCCGGTGGCCCGGTATCCCCCACCCCACCCCCTGCCGCTGCCACGAGTGCCTGACGCTCAGCTCAGCGTGAGCCGTGGTCTGGGCGCGTCGGTGCGGCCTGCGGGCGGGGTGCGGCTGCCCGCGCGGTACGGCGGGGGCCAGGAGGCGCCGGGTCCGCGGTAGCCCTGCTCGGCCGCCGCGTGCAGGGTCCAGTGCGGGTCGTAGAGGTGGGGGCGGGCCAGGGCGCAGAGGTCGGCGCGGCCCGCGAGCAGCAGCGAGTTGACGTCGTCCCAGGAGGAGATGGCGCCGACCGCGATGACGGGGACGCCGAGGGTGTTACGGAGCCGGTCGGCGTACGGGGTCTGGTAGGAGCGGCCGTACTCGGGGCGTTCGTCCGGGACGACCTGCCCGGTGGACACGTCGATGGCGTCGGCGCCGTGTTCGGCGAAGGCCCTGGCGATACCGAGGGCGTCCTCGGCGCTCGTTCCGCCGTCGGCCCAGTCGGTGGCGGAGATGCGCACGGTCATGGGCCGGTCGGCGGGCCACTGCGCGCGGACGGCGTCGAAGACGTCGAGGGGGAAGCGGAGCCGGTTCTCCAGCGGGCCGCCGTACGCGTCGGTGCGGTGGTTGGTGAGCGGGGAGAGGAATCCGGAGAGCAAGTACCCGTGGGCGCAGTGGAGTTCGAGGAGGTCGAAGCCGCAGTCCGCGGCCCGGCGGGCGGCCGCGGTGAACTCCTCGCGGATCGCGTCGAGTCCGTCCCGGTCCAGCGCCTCGGGCACCTGGCTGACACCGGGCGCGTACGGGAGCGGGGAGGCGGCGGACACCGGCCAGTTGCCCTCGTCCAGCGGCTGGTCGATGCCCTCCCACATGCGTTTGGTGGAGCCCTTGCGGCCGGAGTGGCCGAGCTGGACGCCGATCGCGGCGCCGGGGGCGCTGTGGTGCACGAAGTCGGCTATCCGGGTCCAGGCGGCGGCCTGTTCGTCGGTGTAGAGGCCGGCGCAGCCGGGGGTGATGCGGCCTTCGGGGCTCACGCAGACCATCTCGGTCATGGTGAGTCCCGCGCCGCCCAGTGCGCGTGCGCCCAGGTGGACGAGGTGGAAGTCGCCGGGGACGCCGTCGGTGGCGGAGTACATGTCCATGGGCGAGACGACGACCCGGTTGCGCAGTTCCAGTCCGCGCAGGCGCAGCGGGGTGAACATCGGCGGGGTGCCGGGCGGGCAGCCGAACTCCTCCTCGACGGCACCGGTGAAGGCGGGGTCGCGCAGCCGGAGGTTGTCATGGGTGACGCGGCGGCTGCGGGTGAGGAGGTTGAAGGCGAATCTGCGGGGCGACTGGTCCACGTACGTGTCCAGCTCCTCGAACCAGCGCAGGCTGGCCGCCGCCGCGCGCTGTGTCGATGCGACGACCGGGCGGCGCTCCGTCTCGTACGCGTCGAGTGCCGTACGCAGGCCGGGCTGTTCCTCGATACAGGCGGCCAGCGCGAGGGCGTCCTCGACGGCGAGCTTGGTGCCGGAGCCGATGGAGAAGTGCGCGGTGTGGGCGGCGTCGCCGATGAGGACGGTACGGCCGTGCGACCACCGCTCGTTGACGACGGTGGTGAAGGTGAGCCACGAGGACTTGTTGGAGCGCAGCGGCCGGCCGTCGAGGGCGTCGGCGAACGTCTTGGCGCAGCGTTCGGTGGACTCGGCCGCGTCGCACCGGTCGAGCCCTGCGGCCCGCCACACCTCCTCGCGCATCTCGACGATGACGGTGGAGGCGTCGGCGGAGAAGGGATAGGCGTGCAGTTGCATCACGCCGTACTCGGTCTCCACGATCTCGAAACGGAAGGCGTCGAGTGCGAAGTCCGCGGCGAGCCAGACGTAGCGGTTGCGGTGCGTGGTGAGGTGCGGGCGGAAGACGTCTGCGTGTGCCTCGCGGGTGGCGCTGTGCACACCGTCGGCGGCGATCACCAGGTCGTACGCTGCGGCGAGTTCGGCGGCGGGCGGCGCCCCGGTGCGGAAGTGGAGACGGACGCCGAGGGAGTGGCAGCGGGCGTGCAGGATCTCCAGGAGCCTTCGGCGGCCGAGCGCCGCGAAACCATGCCCGCCGGACGTCTCGGTGCGGCCCCGGTGGACGATGTCGATGGTGTCCCAGCGGACGAACTCGTCCCTCAGTGCCGCGTACACGACGGGGTCGGCGTGCTCGATCCCGCCGAGGGTCTCGTCGGAGAGGACGACACCGAAGCCGAAGGTGTCGTCCGGGGCGTTGCGCTCCCAGACGGTGATGTCGCGCCCGGGGCCGAGCCGCTTGAGCAGCGCCGCCGCGTACAGGCCGCCGGGGCCGCCGCCGATGACCGCGATCCGCATCGAGTCGTCGGACATCGCGCTACCTGCCCTGCCACTTCGGCGGGCGCTTCTCGGTGAAGGCCGCGTGGAACTCGGCGTAGTCCTCACCGTTCATCAGGAGTGCCTGGGTGGCGGCGTCCATTTCGACGGAGGCCGCGAGGGGCATGTCGAGCTCGGCGGTGAGGAGCGCCTTCGTCTGCGCGAGTGCGAGCGCCGGTCCGTCGGCGAGTCTGCGGGCGAGCGCCGCCGCGCGGGCATCGGCCTGTCCTTCGGCCGTGAGCTCGCTGATCAGGCCGATGCGTTCCGCCTCGGGGGCGTGGACGGGGTCGCCCAGCATGAGCAGCCGCGTGGCGTGGCCGAGTCCGACGACGCGTGGCAGCAGATAGGCCGCGCCCATGTCGCCGCCGGAGAGGCCGACCCGGGTGAAGAGGAAGGCGAAGCGGGCGGTCGGGTCGGCGACGCGGAAGTCGGCCGCGAGTGCGAGAACGGCCCCGGCTCCCGCCGCCACGCCGTGTACGGCGGCGATAACCGGGAAGGGGCATTCACGAAGGGCGCGTACAACCTGTCCGGTCATCCGGTTGAAGTCGAGGAGCTCGGCGGTATCCATCGCCAGTGTGGCGCCGATGATGTCGTCCACATCACCTCCGGAACAGAAGCCGCGCCCCTCACCGGACAGTACGAGGGCGCGCACGGAGCGTTCGCGGGACAGTTCCGCCAGGAGGTCGCGCAGGTCGGCATAGGCGCCGAAGGTGAGCGCGTTGAGCTTCTCGGGCCGGGCGAGGGTGACGGTCGCGACGCCGTCGTCCCGGGCCAGCCGCAGATGGTGCCAGTCCTCCGTACGTGGGGCGGAACTGGGAAAAGGGCTCATGGGAGGTGGTCCCCTTCAGCCGACGGGCCGCTGAGCCTGCCCGCTCCGGGCGACTCGATCCACCTCGAAGTTATCACTCATATGTGACCGCCGTCAGGAGGGCGCGATAACCCAAACATGCGAGCGTTGTGGCGAAGGTCCCTTTCGTGCCGGTCCACCGCCTCTATGACTGCGCCACCCCACTTCGTATGGTTGAACGCAGGATTTGTCGATACCAGGAAGTCCCGCCCGGAACGGAATCAGCTGTGCCCCCCGATGTCCCCATTCCCGCGTCATGGCGTATCGCCCTGCCGCACTCCACGGCAGCCGTGCCGATCGCCCGCGCGCTCATCCGTACCGCGCTCACGGACATCGACGCCCCCGCTGACAGCTACACCGCGGAACTCCTCACCGCCGAACTGGTCGCCAACGCCGTCGAGCACACGGACGGCGACGAGCCCATCGAACTGGTCGTGGAGCTCATGGCGGCCGGCTGCCAGGTCGAGGTCCACGACCGCGACCCGTCCCCGCCGGGCGACCTCTCCCGCCCCGCCGCGGGCAGCACTCCCGATCCCTGGCAGGAGCACGGCCGCGGCCTCCTGCTGATCCGCACGCTGAGCTCCGCCTGCGGTCACCGCACGACGGAGCAGGGCAAGGCGGTGTGGTTCACCCTGCCCGCGATCCCCGCCCAGCCGTCCCCTCCCACGCGGCACGCCCGCGCGGCGGAGTGATTCAGGCGCCGGACCCCGCGGGGGCCATCGTGGCCACGAGCACGGCCTTGATGGTGTGCATGCGGTTCTCCGCCTCGTCGAAGACGACGGAGAACGCGGACTCGAAGACCTCGTCGGTCACTTCCAGCTCGGTCAGGCCGTACTCCGCGTGGATCTCGCGGCCGACCTTGGTACCGAGGTCGTGGAAGGCCGGCAGGCAGTGCAGGAACTTCACGTCGTCGTTGCCGGTGGACCGCAGGACGTCCATGGTCACGGCGTACGGCGCGAGCGCGGTGATGCGCTCGGCCCACACCTCCTTGGGCTCACCCATCGAGACCCAGACGTCCGTGGCGACGAAGTCGGCCCCGCGCACACCTTCGGCGATGTCCTCGGTGAGCGTGACCGTCGCCCCGCTGACCTGGGCGAGCTTCCTGGCCTGCGCGACGATGTCCGCCGCCGGCCAGTACGCCTGGGGAGCGACGATGCGGATGTCCATTCCGAGCAGGGCGCCGGTGACGAGATACGAGTTGCCCATGTTGAAGCGGGCGTCACCGAGGTAGGCGAACACCATCCCGTCCAGCGGCTTCGCGCTGTGCTCGGTCATCGTGAGCACGTCGGCGAGCATCTGGGTGGGGTGCCACTCGTCGGTCAGACCGTTGAAGACGGGAACACCGCCGTACGCGGCCAGCTCCTCGACCGCCCGCTGACTGTCGCCGCGGTACTCGATGCCGTCGAACATCCGGCCGAGCACCCGGGCCGTGTCCTTCACCGACTCCTTGTGGCCCATCTGCGAGCCGGAGGGGTCGAGGTACGTCGTGGACGCGCCCTGGTCCGCGGCGGCGACCTCGAACGCGCAGCGCGTGCGCGTCGACGTCTTCTCGAAGATCAGCGCGATGTTCTTGCCGCGCAGCCGCTGGACCTCGGCCCCCGCCTTCTTCGCGGCCTTGAGCTCGGCGGCCAGGCCGATCAGGCCGCGGAACTCCTCGGCCGTGAAGTCCAGCTCCTTGAGGAAGTGGCGGCCTGTGAGGTCTGTGGCCATGTGACTGCTCCTGGTCGGGCGAGGGTCGCTTGAAACGCTAACCCTGGAAGTCTATACGAAGCCCCGCATCGCTATACAGCGCCTATACGGGATCGCGGACCACCGGGCAGCTCATGCACCGGGGACCGCCGCGCCCGCGCCCCAGTTCGCTGCCCCGGATCTCTATGACCTCGATGCCCTGCTTGCGCAGATACGTGTTGGTGGTGGCGTTGCGCTCGTACGCGACGACGACCCCGGGCTCCACGGCCAGCACGTTGCAGCCGTCGTCCCACTGCTCGCGCTGCGCCGCGTGCACGTCCTGGACGGCGGTGAGCACCCGGATCGACTCCAGGCCCAGCGCGGCGGCGATGGCCCGGTGCATGTGCTCGGGCGGATGGTCGGTGACCTTCAGCTCCCGGGGACCGCTGCCGGGCTCGATGGTGTACGAACGGAGCATCCCGAGCCCCGCGTACTGGGTGAACGTGTCGCCGTCGATCATCGTCATCACCGTGTCGAGGTGCATGAACGCCCGGTTCTTGGGCATGTCCAGCGCCACGATCGTCCGGGCCGATCCCGCGTCGAAGAGCCCCTGGGCCAGCATCTCCACGGCCTGCGGTGTGGTGCGCTCGCTCATCCCGATCAGCACGGCGCCCCGGCCGATGACCAGCACGTCGCCGCCCTCGATGGTCGACGGGTAGTCGTCCTGCCCCTGCGACCAGTGGTGGAACACGCCCGCCTCCGGACTCGTGAAGAGGGGATGGTGACGGTAGATCGCCTCGAAGTGGACGGTCTCGCGCTGCCGGGCCGGCCAGCGCATCGCGTTGATGGACACCCCGTCGTAGATCCAGGCGGAGGTGTCACGGGTGAAGAGGTGGTTCGGCAGCGGCGCCAGCAGGAAGTCGTCCAGATCCATCACATGGAACCGCACCGAGGTCGGCTCGTTGTGCCGCTCCAGGAACTCCCGCTTCGTCATCCCGCCGACCAGCGCCTCGGCCAGTTCGGCGGTGGACAGTTCCTCGAAGGCGGCCCGCAGATGCTCGGTGGCGAGCGGACCGTACTCCTTCTTCTCGAACACCCGGTCAAGGACGAGCCGTTTGGCGACCGGGATGTCCAGCGACTCCCGGAGCAGATCACCGAAGAGATGCACCTCCACACCCCGGTCGCGCAGCACGTCGGCGAACCCGTCGTGCTCCTGCCGGGCGCGGCGCACCCACAGCACGTCGTCGAAGAGCAGCGCGTCCTTGTTGCCGGGGGTGAGCCGCTTGAGCTCCAGATCCGGGCGGTGCAGGATGACTCGGCGCAACCGCCCGGCCTCGGAGTCGACATGGAATCCCATGCCTCCATCCTCACCGCACGGAGCGCCGTTCACCCGGCGAATCGCTCCCCTCGTTCCTACAGCCTCGGGTCGACCGGCTCCGACTCAAGGGCCAGCACCGCGAAGACCGCCTCGTGGACCCGCCACAGGGGCTCCCCGTCGGCCAGCCGGTCCAGCGCTTCCAGACCCAGCGCGTACTCCCGCAGGGCCAGCGACCGCTTGTGGCCCAGGAACCGGGAGCGCAGCCGCTCCAGGTTCTCCGGACGGGTGTACTCGGGGCCGTAGATGATCCGCAGGTACTCCCGGCCGCGCACCTTGATGCCCGGCTGGACCAGCCTGCCCTTCTCGTCCCGTACGAGCGCCCCGAGCGGCTTGACGACCATGCCCTCGCCGCCCCGGCCCGTCATCTCCAGCCACCAGTCGATGCCGGAGCGCACCGATTCCTCGTCGCCGGTGTCGACGACGAGGCGCCGGGTGACCTGGAGCAGCCCGGTCGGGTCGTGCTCGACCAGCCGGTCCAGCCATGCCAGCTGTTCGTCGTGCGGTACGGAGGCCAGGGAGCGGCCCTGCACGGCGAGGATCTGGAAGGGCGCGAGCCGTACGCCGTCGAGCCCTTCGGTGCTCCAGCAGTAACGGCGGTACGCGCGTGTGAACGCGGCGGCGTCCTGTGCGCGTCCGCGCTGGCGGTCCGCCAGCGCGCCCACGTCGACGGAGCGGGCGGCCGCCGCTTCGAGGGCGGCGACGGCGGCGGGGAGGACCGCGCCCGAAGCGGCGCCGACCGCCGCGTACTGCGAGCGCAGCAGTCCGGCCGCCTTCAGCGACCACGGCATCAGTTCGGCGTCCAGGAGGACCCAGTCGGTGTCCCACTCCTCCCACAGCCCGGCGGCGGTGACGGCCGTGCGCAGCCGGTCGAGGACCGCTTCGGTGAGCGCGGGGTCGTCGAGGAACGGCCGGCCGGTACGGGTGTGCAGGGCGCCGGTCGGGCCTTCGGTGCCGAAGCGCTCGCGCGCCGCCTCCGCGTCGCGGCAGACCAGTGCCACGGCCCGCGAGCCCATGTGCTTCTCCTCGCACACGACCCTGGTGACACCGTCCGCCCGGTACTGGGCGAACGCCTCCGCCGGGTGCTCCAGGTAGCCGTCCTCCTGCGAGGTCGCGGTCGGCGCCATGGTCGGCGGGAGGTAGGCGAGCAGCCGGGGGTCGACGGCGAACCTGCTCATGACTTCGAGCGCCGCCGCGGCGTTCTCCTCGCGCACCGAGAGGCGGCCCATGTGCCGGGTCTCCACGATGCGCCGGCCCTGGACGTCGGCGAGGTCCAGCGGACGGCCCTCACGGCCGCCGGGGGCCCCGGACCCGAGCGGCTTGACCGGCTCGTACCAGACCTTCTCCGCGGGTACGTCGACGAGTTCGCGCTCCGGCCAGCGCAGCGCGGTCATCTTCCCGCCGAAGACGGCGCCGGTGTCCAGGCAGATGGTGTTGTTGACCCAGGAGGTGCTGGGGACGGGCGTGTGGCCGTAGACCACGGTGGCACGGCCCCGGTACTCCTCGGCCCACGGATAGCGCACGGGCAGACCGAACTCGTCGGTCTCACCGGTCGTGTCCCCGTACAGCGCGTGCGAACGCACCCGCCCCGAGGTGCGGCCGTGGTACTTCTCGGGCAGCCCGGCGTGGCAGACGACGAGCTTTCCCCCGTCCAGTACGTAGTGGCTGACGAGGCCGTCGATGAACTCCGCGACGCGTCCGCGGAACGCGGGGTCGACGGCGTCCTCGCGTTCCAGCTGCTCGACGGTCTCGGCGAGACCATGGGTGTGCTGGACACCGCGGCCCTTGAGGTAACGGCCGAGCTTGTTCTCGTGGTTTCCCGGTACGCACAGGGCGTTGCCCGACGACACCATGGACATGACGCGGCGCAGCACGCCTGGGCTGTCGGGGCCGCGGTCGACGAGGTCGCCGACGAAGACGGCGGTGCGCCCGTCGGGGTGCGCCCCGTCGACGTATCCGAGGGTCCCGAGCAGGGTCTCCAGCTCGGAGCTGCAGCCGTGGATGTCGCCGATGATGTCGAAGGGGCCGGTGAGGTGGCGCAGGTCGTTGTAGCGGCGCTCCAGCACGATGCCCGTGTGCTCGGCCTCCTCCTCGGTGCGCAGGATGTGCACCTTGCGGAAGCCCTCGCGCTCCAGACCACGCAGCGAGCGGCGCAGTTCGCGACGGTGGCGCTGGATGACGTGGCGCGGCATGCCGGCCCGGTCGGGGCGCTTCGCGTTGCGCGCGAGACAGACCTCTTCGGGCAGGTCGAGGACGATCGCGATCGGCAGCACGTCGTGCTCGCGGGCCAGCCGGACGAGCTGCTTGCGGCTCTCGGGCTGGACGTTGGTGGCGTCGACGACGGTGAGACGCCCGGCGGCGAGACGCTTGCCCGCGATGTAGTGCAGGACGTCGAAGGCGTCGCCGCTGGCGCTCTGGTCGTTCTCGTCGTCGGCGACGAGACCGCGGCAGAAGTCCGAGGAGATGATCTCGGTGGGCTTGAAGTGCTTGCGGGCGAAGGTGGACTTGCCCGATCCACTGGCCCCGATGAGCACGACGAGGGAGAGGTCGGTCACCGGCAGCGTGCGCGAGGTACTGGGGGTATCGGTGGTGCTGATGCTGCTCATGCGGCCTTCGCCTCCTTCTTGGTCCCGTGCGTAGCGTTCTTGGTCTCGTCCGCCGCGTTCACCGTGAACACGGCCATCTGCGTCGGCGGCCCGACCTCGGGGTCGTCCGGTCCCACGGGCACGAAGACCACCTCGTATCCATGGCGCTGCGCCACCTCCTCGGCCCACTGCCGGAACTCGGCCCTGGTCCACTCGAAGCGGTGGTCGCCGTGGCGCGCGTGCCCCGCGGGGAGCGTCTCCCAGCGGACGTTGTACTCGACGTTGGGCGTGGTCACGAGCACGGTGCGCGGCCGTGCCGAGCCGAACACCGCGTACTCCAGGGCGGGCAGTCTCGGCAGGTCGAGGTGCTCGATGACCTCGCTGAGCACCGCCGCGTCATACCCCTTGAGCCGCTTGTCGGTGTAGGTGAGCGAGCCCTGCTGGAGCGTGACCCGGCTCGCCTGCCGCTCGCCCATCCGGTCCAGCTTCAGCCGGCGCGAGGCGATGGTCAGGGCGCGCATCGAGACGTCGACGCCGACGATCTCGGTGAAGGCCACGTCCTTGAGCAGGGCCTGGACCAACTGGCCCTGGCCGCAGCCCAGGTCGAGCACCCGGCCCGCCCCGGCGGCGCGCAGCGCCTCCAGGATCGCCGCACGCCGCTGCTCGGCGAGGGGTACCGGCTTCTCCTCGGTGTCCTTCGTCTCGTCCACCGCGTTGTCCACGGAGGCCACGTCGAGGTCGTCCGACTCCGCGAGCCGTACGAGTTCGAGCCGCTCCATGGCCTGCCGGGTCAGCCCCCAGCGGCGGGAGAGGTACCGGCTGGTGATCAGCTTCTGCTCGGGGTGCTCGGCCAGCCACCCCTCACCGGCCCGAAGCAGCTTGTCCACCTCGTCCGGGGCCACCCAGTAGTGCTTGGCGTCGTCGAGCACCGGCAGCAGGACGTACAGCTGGCGCAGCGCGTCCGCGAGCCTCATCTCCCCCTCCAGCACCAGCCGTACGTAGCGCGAGTCGCCCCACTCCGGGAACTCCTCGTCCAGCGGTACGGCCACGGCCTGCACGCTCGTCCAGCCGAGCGGGCCGAAGAGCTTCTGCACCAGCTCGACGCCACCGCGCGCGGGAAGCGCGGGCACCTCGATCCGCAGTGGCAGCGACTGCTCCGCCCGCTCGGGCATGGCCCAGCACGCCCCGCCGAGCGCGGACTTGAAGACCGTGCTCATGGCGACGGAGAGCAGCGAGGAGGCGGCGTAGGGCCGGTCGTTGACGTACTGCGCGAGCGCCGCGTCCGGGGCGCCGCCCCGGCCCTTGCCCTTGCCACGCCGCACCAGCGCCACACTGTCCACCTCCAGCAGCAGGGCTGCCGTGCAGCGCTCCGCGGATGCCTCGGGATAGAAGACATGCGCGGTGCCGTGCGAGGTGGAGAACGTCTGCGCCTTCTCGGGATGCTTGTGCAGCAGAAAGCCGAGATCGGTGGCGGGACGCTCGGGGGTGCCGGTTGTACTGATAGTCAGGAACACCTGCCCGAGTATGGCCCCGGCACCCCGCTCCCACCAGGCATTTTCACGCTGGCAGCAGTTCTCCCAGCTCTCTGATCCGCCCGGGGCCGATGCGGCAGCACCCGCCGACCAGCCGTGCCCCGGCCTCCTGCCACCCCCGCACCCGCCCGGCGTCGAAGGTGCTGTCTCCCGCCCAGGCCCGGCGCTCGGCGTCCCACCGCTCGCCGCTGTTCGGATAGACGACGACCGGCTTGCCCGTGACCGCGGCCGCCGTCCCCACCGCACGGTCCGCGTCGGCCGGATCGCAGCAGTTGACCCCGACGGCCACCACCTGCCCGTTCCCCGCGGCCACCCCGAACGCCTCGTCCAGAGGCTGTCCCGCCCTGGTCCGGTGCCCCGCCACGCTGTACGAGAGCCACACGGGGAGCCCGAACTCCCCGGCCACTCGGAGCAGGGCCTCCGCCTCGTCCATGTCCGGCACCGTCTCCAGTGCCAGCGCGTCGGGCCGCGCCGCGGCCAGCGCCGCCACCCGGGGCCGGTGGAAGCGCTCCAACTCCCCTACGGAGAGCCCGTAGCGCCCCCGGTACTCGCTGCCGTCCGCGAGCATCGCCCCGTACGGACCGACCGAGGCCGCGACCCAGATCTGCCGCCCGGCCCCCGCTCCGGCCCTCCGGGCCAGTTCCACACTGCCGGCCAGCAGCTCCGCCGCGCGGGCCCGCCCGATCCCGCGCCGCTCGAACCCTTCGAACGTCGCCTGGTAGCTGGCGGTGATGAGCACCTGCGCGCCCGCACGGACGTACGCCGTGTGCGCGGCCTCGATCTGGTGGGGCGCGTCCGCCAGCAGGCGGGCCGACCAGAGCGCGTCCGAGAGATCGCAGCCCTGTGCCTCCAACTGGTTGGAGAGTCCGCCGTCCAGCAGGACGGTCCCTTCGGCGAGGGCCGCGCCGAGCGTGCGAACCGGCGGGTCCTGAACGGGACCTGCTGAACCGTGCGGCGGCCGGTCGGGGTGCATGTGCGCTCCTCCTCGTGCTGTCAGGAGGGACCCGGGCGGGGGCCGGTCCTCCTGTGACGTCAGGTGCCGTAAGGCGCCGTCAGACCAGTCGGTTCCTCGGGCCAGTCAGGCGAGCTGCGACTGGACCTGGGACGAGATCAGTTCCAGATGGTCGAGGTCGTCCAGGTCCAGGACCTGGAGGTAGACCCGGGACGATCCGATCGCGCCGTACCGGCCGATCTTGTCGACCACCTCCGCGGGCGAGCCCGCCAGTCCGTTCGCCTTGAGCTCCTCGACCTCCCGGCCGATGGCCGCGGCCCGTCGCGCGACCTCCGCGTCGTCCTTGCCCACGCAGACCACCAGCGCGTTGGAGTACACCAGCTCGTCCGGTCCCCGTCCGGCCGCCTTCGCGGCCTCCCTGACCCGGCCGAACTGCTTCTCGCTGTCCTCCAGCGAGGCGAACGGGATGTTGAACTCGTCCGCGTACCGCGCGGCGAGCCTGGGAGTGCGGGTCGCCCCGTGCCCACCGATCAGGACCGGCACCCTGGCCTGCGCCGGCTTGGGCAGCGCGGGCGAGTCGGTCAGCTGGTAGTACGTACCGTCGTAACTGAAGGTCTTGCCGGTCTCGGTCGCCCACAAGCCGGTGACGATCGCCAGCTGTTCCTCCAGCCGGCCGAACTTCTCCTTGGGGAACGGAATGCCGTACGCCTTGTGCTCCGCCTCGAACCACCCCGCTCCGAGGCCCAGTTCGACGCGTCCGCCGGACATCTGGTCGACCTGTGCGACCTGAATGGCCAGCACGCCCGGCAGCCGGAAGGTGCCCGCCGTCATCAGCGTCCCGAGCCGGATGCGCTTGGTCTCGCGCGCCAGCCCGGCCAGGGTGATCCAGGCGTCGGTGGGGCCGGGAAGTCCGTCGCCCGATCCCATGTGCAGATAGTGGTCGGACCGGTAGAAGGCGTCGAAGCCGAGGTCCTCAGCGGCCTTGGCCACGGTGAGCAGGGTGTCGTAGCTCGCCCCTTGCTGGGGCTCGGTGAAAATTCGAAGATCCATGCATCCATCCTGCACCTTCGAACACCGGCCGTCCCAGCTCCTCCGCCGCCGGGCCGGTCGGCCGAATTCCCGTCAGCCCGGGGCTTCCCGCCTCATGGCGGACCCGTCGCCGAGCCCGCCGGGCCGTGGAGCACTCCGAACGGACCGTCGCGCTCACGCTCCCTCTCCGCCTCCCGCTCCGCGAGCCGTCTCAGCATGCCGTGCACCCTGTCGACGGACTCGTCCGCGGCGTCTATCGCCTCGATGCACTGCCAGTAGAGGCCCTCCTCGTCGGTGTCGCACGCGACCCCGACCAGTGCGATGCCCACCTCACCGAGCAGAGTCACCAGCGCCGTCAACGACCGCTGCACATCGGCCACTTCGGTGAGCTGTGAGGCCCGTGTCCCACCAGCGAGCACCATCGGATGGTCGAGCGCCGAACCGCCCCGCCCGCCCGCTTCGCTGAGGCCGCGCGCCTCGGCACGCAACTCCACGGGCCCGCTCAGGACCAGCCTGCTGCCGACCGTCCCGGCGAGCGCCTGGGCCTGCCATGCCTCCGCCATCACGTTCAACGCCCCCCGGCTCTCGGCAAGAGCACGGCGGCCTGCCTCGATCAGTCGCTCCGCTTCCATGTCATTCCCCCGTCAGTACGAAAACCCGGTCACCTCTTTCATTACCCACAGTGAGGTGGCGAGCACCGAAAGAACAGAGGAATTCGGAAATCTGTGGACACCAAATCGACTGTGGACAAGTCGATCACTCCGAAGAGTGACCATTTTCGGGTTCTTGGCGCCCCGGGACCGGGAAGCGCACCTCGTTCCGGTCGATCTTGGCCGCCAGGGCGGCCAGCGGATCGACTCCCAGCACTTCGCAGAACTGCAGCAGATAAGCCAGCACGTCCGCGACCTCGTCGGCGACGCGGTGCGCCGTTTCCGGCTTCTCCATCACCCGCGCCGACTGCTCCGGTGTCAGCCACTGGAAGATCTCGACCAGTTCGGACGCCTCGACACTCAGCGCCGCCGCCAGGTTCTTCGGGGTGTGGTACCGCTCCCAGTCCCGTGCGGCGGCGAACGCGGCCAGCCGCCGCTGAAGTCCTGCTACATCCAGTTCGCTCACGGCCCCAGGTCTACCACTGCGGACCACCGCGGCTCCGGGCGCCTCACGGGCCTGCGGCACTGCCGCACGACCGTCCCCACATCGTGGGGCGCCCGGCGCTCCTTCTAGGCGTGGGGGACGCCCGTCGCCGCGACTCCCTCGACCTCCATGCCGACCGGTGCCAGCAGGAACACGTTGCGGTCGACGCGGTGCATCGCGCTGCCGAGCCCGAAGACCACACCACTGCTGAAGTCGAGGATGCGCTTGGCCACATCGGCCTCGGCAGCGGTCAGATCCAGCAGTACCGGAATCTGGGCGACCAGATACTCCGCCACTTCGCGGGCGTCCGCGAAAACCTGCACCCGCAGCACGACCAGCCGCCGCTGTTCGACCACCGGCTCGTCCGGGACCGTGCGGTGGTCGACCCGCGAAGGCCACTCGTTGCGGCCGCGCAGCGGCACGACCTGGGCGAGCCCTTCCCACTGTTCGTCGGTGGCGTCGTACCTGTCGTACCTGTCGTACCTGCTCACAGGGCCACCCCGTCCGTACGCCGGTCGACTGTGTGCCGGCTGCGCTCACTGTTCATCAGGCAAGTCTCTCGTCTCTCACCCGTTCGGCGTACCACCGACACGGGCACAGCACGACTCAGACAGCGATGACGGTGACTCCCGCCTCTGTGAAGCGGGCCGTCGCCTCCGGCGTGATATCGGAGTCGGTCACCAGCACGTCGACCTGTCCGAGATCGCAGACGCGGGCGAAGGCCCGCTTGCCGATCTTCGAGGAGTCCGCGGCGACGACCACACGCTGCGCCCGCTCGGCGAGCAGCCGGTTGATGCTGGCCTCGCCCTCGTGGTGGACGTACGCGCCGCGCTCGATGTCGATCGCGTTCACGCCCAGTACCGCGACGTCGAGGGTGATCTCGCTCATCACCCCGCTGGCCAGCGGGCCCGTCAGCTCGTACGACTGCGGCCTGGCCACCCCGCCGGTCACCACCAGTTTGATCTGTGGACGGATCACCAGTTCGTTGGCGATGTTCAGTGCGTTGGTCACCACGGTCAGCGTCGGCTGACCACCCGCCGACGCCCCTGTCTCGCCCACGATGTCCGGGCGCAGGGCCAGGGCCCTGGCCACCTCCGTCAGCGTGGTGCCGCCGGTCAGGCCCACCACTTCGCCCACGGCCACCAGTTCGGAGGCGGCGCGCCCGATCGCCTGCTTCTCCGGAGCGTGCCGGCCGGCCTTGTAGCGCAGCGCCAGTTCGTACGAGACGCCATGGGCGATGGCGCCGCCGCGGGTCCGGGTGAGCAGGTGCTGCTCGGCGAGCTGATCGAGATCGCGGCGAATGGTCGCCGCCGACACGTCCAGTGCCGCGGCGGCGTCCTCGACCTCAACCCGGCCGTTCTTTCCGACCAGTTCCAGCAATGCGTCCCACCGGGCGTCCCTGGCCACGAGTGTGCTCCTCACCTGTCCTGCCTGCGGCACCACGTTTCCCGGGAACGCGGTCGCCGGGCCCCGGACAGCGCAAGCGTCGCACAGGCCGTACGCACCCTTGTCCCCTACCGCACCGCATGCTTGTTTTTGCTCGATGTAAGCCTGTAACGTGCAAATTCAAGCATGGCATTCCTCGTTCACCACGACCCGATGGAGCAGACGTGTCCTTTGCAGCGAGCGAGACAGCCAGCCAGCCCGCGTGCTGGCGCCGCGCCGCGGAACTGGCGGCTGACCGGGCGGACGCCCTGCCCACCACCGGCGAACGCATCGCGGTCGTCGGCTGCGGCACCTCCTTCTACATGGCGCAGTCATACGCCTCGCTCCGCGAGGACGCCGGGCAGGGCGAGTCCCACGCGTTCGCCGCCTCGGAGTTCCCCTCCGGCCGCAGCTACGACCGGGTCGTCGCCCTCACCCGCTCGGGTACGACGACCGAGGTGCTGGAGCTGCTCACCCGGCTCAGCGGCACCACCCGCACCGTCGCCATCACGGCGGACCCGGCCACTCCGGTCATGACGGCCGCCGACGACGTCGTCGTACTCGACTTCGCCGACGAACAGTCCGTCGTGCAGACGCGGTTCGCGACCACCGTGCTCACCCTGCTCCGCGCCCACCTCGGGCTGCACACGGAGCAGGCGGTACGGGACGCGGAGACGGCGCTCGCCGAGCCGCTGCCCGAGGGGCTCCTGGACTGCACGCAGTTCACCTTCCTGGGCCGGGGCTGGACCGTGGGCCTCGCCAACGAGGCGGCGCTCAAGATGAAGGAGGCGTCGCTGTCCTGGACGGAGTCCTACCCGGCGATGGAGTACCGCCACGGCCCCATCAGCATCTCGACCACAGGGACCGCCACCTGGATGTTCGGTTCCGCGCCCGAGGGCCTGGCGCAGCAGGTGCTCGACACCGGCGCCCGCTGGATCGACAGCGACCTCGACCCGCTGGCCGACCTCGTGCGCGTGCAGCGCCTGGCGATCGCCCGGGCGCTCGCGGGCGGGCTGGACCCGGATCTCCCCCGGCACCTGACGCGCTCGGTGGTCCTCAGCCAGGGCTGAGGACCACCGGACGTCGGGGTGAGCCGGTCCGGACCTCACGGAACGGTGGTCCGGACGTCAAGAAACGCGGGGTGGGAAGGCAGACAGGCCGCCTTCCCACCCCGCACACGGCCGGCCCTGGTTCAGGACTCCTCGAAGTAGGCGTCCAGCGCCGCGTCGAGCCGCGCCGGCCACTCCTTGAGTGCGCTCCGCGTGGCGGCCTCCACCTCGGCGTTGAACCAACGTCGGCTCGACACATGCACGGTGACGGTGAACCGGCGCCCGAAGCGCGCGGTCCTGACCTCGACCGCGCCGATCTCGTCCCAGGTGAAGTCGGCCTCCTGGTCGTCCAGACGGAAGCGGATTCCCGCACGGTCGGCCCTGATGGAACCGCGACGGTCGCTGACCTCGAAAACGGGACCGTCGTCCTCGGCCGGGCGCTCCGCCGCGTCCAGCGCGGCAGCGTCGTCGGCCTCCGCCCCGGGTCCGGCCTCCGGTTCCGCTGCCGCTTCCACAGCCTTGTCCGCCGGTTCGGCGACGGCGGCGTCCTCGGCGAGGGAGTCGGCCGGCTCCACGTCTTCCTCCGTCCGCGCCGTGACAGGGGCCGTGAGGCCGGGGATGAACGCCGGGTCGGTGCCTGCGGCGAACTCGGGTTGGGTCTTCGAATCTATGCGCTGCTCCACGGCGGGCAGTATGGACGACGAACCTGTACGAGGCCAGTGGGGACCACCGGACGGCGATGCGGAAGCTATAGAACTCCCCTCCTCCACTCACGGGTCAGCAGGTAGCCGAGGTACGCGCCACCGATGGCCATCGTGTAGATGCCCACGGGAAGGTTGTCGAAGAGGGGCAGCTGCTGGGCCGCGAGATCGGCCAGGACGAGCAGCAGCGCGCCGGTCAGCGCGGACAGCAGGAGATGCGGCCCGGAGACCCTGGTGAGGCGCTTGGCGACCTGAGCGGCGGTCAGCGAGATGAAGGCGATGGGGCCCGCCACGCTGACGGCACCGGCGCAGAGGACGATCGCGAGGACCACGGCGAGGGTCTTGGTCCGCTGCGGCTCGGAGCCGAGACCCGCGGCGATGTCGTCGCCCATCTCACCGATGTCGAGCCGCCGGGCGATCAGCGCGCACAGCGGGGCGGCGACGAGCAGCACCAGCCAGATCGTGCTCGCGTCGTCCCAGGCCCTCGCGGAGAGGCTGCCGTTGACGTAGGCCGAGAGGACCGCCGCCCGGTCCCGCTCCATCGCGTAGACGACGTACTGCGTGACCGCCGTACAGATCGCGGCGACGCCGATTCCCGCGACGACGAGCCGGGCGGGGTTGCGGAAGCCGGTGCCGGTGGACACGTAGACCAGCACCATGGCGAGCACCGCTCCGAGGAGGGCCCCCAGGGACACCGGCACGGTGTCCGGCAGCATGAGCGCGGCGATGGCGGCGCCCGCGCCCGCCCCGGACCCGAGCCCGATCACATCGGGGCTGCCGAGCGGGTTACGGGTGACGGACTGGAACAGCGCCCCCGACAGGCCCAGTGCCGCTCCCGTACCGAGGGCGACGACGAGCCGGGGTCCGCGCAGTCGTTCCAGTACGAACGCGTCCTTGCCCTCCGCTCCGCCCGTGAGCGCCCCGGCCAGGTCGGCGAGCGGGATGCCGAGCCGGCCGAGCGACAGCGTGGCGACCGCAGCCCCTGCCGTCAGGAGCAGGAGGACGAGCGCGGTGGCCACGGACACCCGCCGGACGGGCACCGCGACGGTGCGGCCGAGGGTGAGGAAGCCCCGTGGTGAGGCGGTACGGAAGCCCGCCTGGTCCGCCGTCATGTGCTTACCCTCATTCTGCGTACGGCAAGGAGCAGCGCGGGCGCTCCGATGAACGCGGTCACGACGCCGACCATCAGTTCCTGCGGGCGCAGGACGAGGCGGCCCACCACATCGGCGGCCAGCAGCAACGCGGGTCCCGCGATGGCCGAGAACACGATCTGGAGGCGGAAGTCCACCCCGACCAGGGCGCGTACGACGTGTGGAACGGCCAGGCCGACGAAGGCGATGGGGCCGACGGCCGCCGTCGCCGCGGCACTCAGCAGCGTGGCCGCGAAGAGCCCGCCGGCCCGCACGCGTGCCGGATGCGCGCCGAGAGAGGCCGCTGTGGCATCGCCCAGGGCCAGTGTGTTGAGGCTGGGGCCCAGCACGAGCGCGATGACGAATCCGACCGCCGCGAACGGCAGGACCGCCGTGAAGACGTCGAAGTCCCGCCCGCCGAGCGCGCCGACGACCCAGTAGCGGTAACTGTCGAACACCTTGGGCCTGCCCAGGGTGACGGCCTGGATGTAGGCCATCAGCACGGCGGAGAGGACGGCGCCGGCGAGTACCAGTCGCACCAGCCCCGTACTCGCTCCGGAGGAGCCGATGATGTGGACGAGCACTCCGGCGATCAGCGCTCCGGGCAGGGCCCACCACATCGTGGCGGTACTGCCGGTGGCCCCGAGGAAGGCCGTCGCGGTGACGATGCTCGCCGAGGCGCCCGCGTTGATGCCGAGCAGTCCGGGGTCGGCGAGCGGGTTGCGGCTGACGCCCTGCATCAGGGTGCCCGCGACGGCCAGGCAGAGCCCGGCCAGGACGCCGAGAGCGGTGCGCGGATAGCGGCTCTCGATGATGGTGGTGATGTTGGGGTCGGCGGTGCCGGAGAGGACGTCGATGACGTCGCCGAACGAGGTCGACCTGCTGCCGAACATGACACTCGCGCACATGGCGAGCGCCAGGACGGCAACTCCGACGATCAGGGTCAACGCACGCCGAGCGGCGCCGGTACGCGAGGTACCTGCGCCGCTCGGCGGTGCCTGTGCGGTGGTGGTCATACGGATGCCCGCAGAGTCCTGCCTGTCTTCGGTTCCTACTTCTCCGCGGCGGCGACGGCCTTGTCGATCAGCGGGAGGTAACGGTCGATCACCCAGGGGACGGTGAGCGGGTTGATGATCGAGGACGCGGTGACGAAGGGGTTGTCGTTACTGGCGACGACCGCACCCTTCTTGATCGCCGGGATCGCGGCGTACAGCGGCTGCGCCTCGATCTCCTTGCGGCTCTTCTCGTCCGTGTAGAACGTGAAGACGAGGTCGCTGTCCTTCAGCTTCTCGGCGTTCTCCAGGCCGATGAGCGCCGAGTCGGTGCCCTCGGTCTCCTTGAACGTGTTCACCACCGGGTCGACGGTCAGCCCGAGGGACGAGACCATCTTGACGCGCTGCTCCTCGGGCTTGAAGACGCCGAGGGTGCCGGGGCCGGTGTTGTAGATGTACGAGAACTTGAGGTCCTTGTAGTTCGGCCGGGTGGCCGCGGCGTCCGCGAGCTGCTTCTCGATCTTCGTCTTGAGGCCCTTGGCGTCGTCGGCCTGGCCGAGGGCCTTGCCGATGATGTCGATCTGCTGGTCCCAGTCCGTGCTCCACGCCTGGTCCGGGTAGGCCACGGTCGGCGCGATGTCCTTGAGGATGTCGTACTGCTCCTGCGTGACACCCGACCACGGGGCGAGGATGACGTCCGGCTCGAGCTCGGTGATGGCCTCGAAGTCGATGTCCTCGCCGCCGGTGAACTGCTTGGGCAGCTCCTCGCCCGACTTCTTCACGGCCTCGTTGATCCACGGGAGGTAGCCGCTCTTGTCGCTGCCCCACTCGTAGCTCTCGATGCCCACGGGGGTGGTGCCGAGCGCGATCGCCGTCTCGGCGGAACCCTGGCCGAGGGTGACGATCCGTTCGGGCTTCGCGTCGATCTTCGCGGTGCCGAGGGCACTCTTGATCGAGACGGGGAAGGCGCCCGTGCCCTTCGCCGAGGACTCCGTCGTCTTCTTCTCGCCGTCGCTGTCGGACGAGCAGCCGCCCAGGACAAGCGCGAGAGCGGCGGCGGTGGCCGAGGCTGCGATGGTGTGACGACGCACGCGGGTGGACCCGAGCATTGGTGTTCCTCATGATTGGCGAACGGTGATAGTTAGGCAAGCCTAAGCTAATCATGTTTCGCCGTGCCGGCGGGGTCCCGTTATCGAATAGCCACCAAGGGCATCGGGGGACGCTCGCACCGGCCTCGAGCCGCGGACCCTACTTCTTACCGCCTCTGGAACCGCCTCCGGTCCCTCCGGCGCCCCCGCCCTTGCCGCCCGGCACGATGTGCTCGCCCGGTGTGGCCAGTTCCTCGACGGCCTCGGCCCCTACCACCGCTCCGGTCGACTTCTTGCCGCGCCGCAGCCTGCCCTCCAGCCGGCTCGCGAAGGTGGTGAGGGCGAAGTTGATGACGACGAAGATCACCGCGACGAGCGTGAAGCTCGCGATGGTGTTGGCACCGTAGTTGGCGCTCATCGGACGCACCGACGCCAGCAGCTCGGAGAAGCCGAGCATCGCGCCGCCGAGCGCCGTGTCCTTGACGATGACCACCAGTTGGCTGACGAGCGCGGGCAGCATCGCTGTGACGGACTGCGGCAGCAGCACGTGCAGCATGGTCTGCCCCTTGCGCATCCCGATCGCCTTGGCGGCGTCGGTCTGACCACGGGGCAGGGACAGGATTCCGGCGCGCACCACCTCGGCGAGCACCGAGGCGTTGTAGAGCACGAGCCCGGTGACCACCGCGTACAGCGGGCGGGTTTCGGGGCTGATGTCGGTGAACTCGGAGAACGCGGCGTTGGCGAAGAGCATCAGGATCAGTACGGGAATGGCGCGGAAGAACTCCACGATCGTGCCTGCCGTGCCGCGCACCCACCGGTGTTCGGAGAGCCGGGAGATGCCGAGGAGCGCCCCGAGGGGCAGGGCGATGACCATGGCGAGGGAGGCCGCGACCACGGTGTTCTGCAGGCCGGGCAGGATGTACGTGCTCCAGGCGCGGGAGTCGGTGAGGAGCGGCTGCCACTTGGCCCATTCCAGCTGGTTCTTGTCGTCGAGGCTCCGGTACACCCACCAGAGGAGTACGGCGAGAGCCACCAGGAACAGCAGCGTGTACAGGACGTTGCGCCGCTTGGCGCGTGGCCCCGGAACGTCGTACAGGGGGGAGGTCATCGCCGCACCGAGACCTTCTTGCTCACCCAGCCGAGGAAGAGCCCGGTCGGCAGTGTGAGACAGACGAACCCGGCCGCGAACACGGCGGAGATGAGGATGAGCTGGGCCTCGTTCTCGATCATCTCCCGCATCAGCGCCGCGGCTTCGGCGACCCCGATCGCGGCGGACACCGTGGTGTTCTTGGTGAGCGCGATCAGGACGTTCGCCAGGGGGCCGACCACGGAACGGAACGCCTGCGGGAGGATGACCAGCCGCAGGGTCTGGGTGAAGCTCAGCCCGATGGCACGCGCCGCCTCGATCTGGCCCACGGGCACGGTGTTGATGCCGGACCGCAGCGCCTCGCAGACGAACGCGGCGGTGTACGCGGTCAGACCGAGCACGGCGAGCCGGAAGTTGATGGCCGTGAAGTCCTCCGCGCCCAGGCTGACACCGAGCGTCTGGAAGAGTCCCAGCGAGGTGAAGATGATGATCACCGTGAGCGGGATGTTCCGCACGACGTTGACGTAGGCGGTGCCGAAGCCGCGCATCAGGGGCACGGGGCTGACCCGCATCGCGGCCAGGACCGTTCCCCAGACGAGGGAGCCGACGGCGGAGTAGAGGGTGAGCTGAACCGTCACCCAGAAGGCCCCGAGCAGGTCATAGCCTTCAAGGAAGTCGAACACGATGTCCCGCGCTTTCGCGTGTGGGGAGGGCCCGGTGCGCCGCCCGAGCCGCGGCGCACCTCACCGGCCCAACTGCCGGACCGGGGACCGCCCTACTCGACGACGTTGCCGATCTTCGGCGCGGGCTCGTTCTCGTAGTTGGCCGGGCCGAAGTTCTTCTCGACGTACGCGTCCCAGGAGCCGTCGGAGACCATCTTCTCCAGGGCCGTGTTGATCTCGGCCTTGAGTTCGCTGCCCTGCTGGACACCGATGCCGTAGTTCTCGTTGCTCAGCTTGAAGCCGCCCAGCTTGAACTTGCCCTTGAACTCGTCCTGCGCGGCGTACCCGGCGAGGATCGAGTCATCGGTGGTCACCGCGTCGATGATCTCGTTCTCGAGGCCGGTCAGGCACTCCGAGTAGCCGCCGTACTCCTGGAGTTGCGCCTGGGGTGCGAGCTCGTCCTTGACGTTCTGCGCGGAGGTGGAGCCGGTGACCGAGCAGAGCTTCTTGTTGTTCAGGTCCTCGGGCTCCTTGATGGAGTCGTCGTCGGCCCGGACCAGGATGTCCTGGTGCGCGAGCAGATAGGGACCTGCGAAGTCGACCTTCTTCTCGCGCTCGTCGTTGATCGAGTAGGACGCCGCGATGAAGTCGACGTCGCCGCGCTGGAGCAGCGTCTCGCGGTCGGCGCTCTTGGCTTCCTTCCACTTGATGTCGCCTGGCGCGAAGCCGAGCTCCTTGGCCACATAGGTCGCCACGTCGACGTCGAAGCCCGTGTACGTGCCGTCCGGGGTCTTCAGGCCGATGCCGGGCTGGTCGAACTTGATGCCGATGGTGATCGTTTCGGCGCCGCTCCCGGAACCACTGCCCGCGCCGACGGCCTGGGCCGCTCCGGAGCCGCCGACCACGGTCGTCAGGGAGAGCGCGAGTGCGGCGGCGGCCGCTGCGGTTGTCCTGCGAACGTTCATGGTGATCATCCCTGGGGATCTCGGTGGAGCCTCGACGAGCGGCCGGTTCCCGGCCCGCTCAGTGCTTGAGGATCTTCGACAGGAAGTCTCTGGCCCGGTCGCTGCGCGGGTCACTGAAGAACTGCGCGGGCGTCGCCTCCTCCACGATCCGCCCGTCGGACATGAAGACCACGCGGTTGGCGGCCGACCGCGCGAAGCCCATCTCGTGGGTGACGACGGCCATGGTCATGCCGTCCCGGGCGAGCTGCTGCATGACCTCCAGCACCTCGTTGATCATCTCCGGGTCGAGCGCCGATGTGGGCTCGTCGAAGAGCATGACCTTCGGGTCCATCGCCAGCGCCCGTGCGATGGCCACGCGCTGCTGCTGGCCACCCGAGAGCTGGGCGGGGTACTTGTCCGCCTGCGAGGAAACACCTACGCGTTCCAGGAGGGAGTGCGCCCGTTCCTCGGCTTCCCGCTTGTTCTTCTTACGGACCTTGAGCTGGCCCAGAGTGACGTTCTGGAGCACGGTTTTATGGGCGAAAAGGTTGAACGACTGAAAGACCATGCCCACATCGGCCCGCAGCGCGGCCAGCTCGCGGCCCTCGGCGGGCAGCGCCTTGCCGTCGATGAAGATCTCGCCTGAGTCGATGGTCTCCAGTCGGTTGATCGCCCGGCACAGCGTGGACTTCCCGCCTCCCGAGGGGCCGATGACGACGACCACTTCACCCCGGCCGATGGTGAGGTCGATGTCCTGGAGCACGTGCAGCTCGCCGAAGTGCTTGTTGACGTCGTTCAGTACGACCAGGGCATCTGTGCTGCCCGGCCCTTCGCGTCTCGTATCCGCTGAACGGCCCATCTGCTTCATCGTCCGCCGTCCGCGAGCACGTCGCACTCCGGGAGGCCGGCCGGCGAGGCGGGTGCCACGGGCCGGGCCGTGCCGGACCCCGCGAACCGGCATGATCCGAAGAGGGGCCTGGAGCGTGTTGTGAGAGTGCTGGTCTGAGGGACCCGGCGCGCTCCGCCGTCCGATACGAGGCTGTGTTCCAGTGGTCACCCGGATGGGCGACAGTGCCGACGGTTTCGTGGTCATCGCGGGCTCCGCCGCTCTCCCCGCTCCCACCCTCCACAATCACCCGCGCCGGATTGAGGCATACTCTCCGTGTTCACACAGCAACACTTCGTGATTGCCCTATGGAGGGGACCCGTCCATGAGTGAGCAGGCCACCGAGCAGCAGATCCGCGAAGCCTTCGCCGCCGCTCCGCCGATCGTCCTGGCCCCCGGCCCCAAGGGGCCGCCCACCCAGACCCCACCGGCTCCGAGCGACGTCTGGGAGCTGCCGGGCGGCACCGCCTGGGTCTATTACGCCGAAGGCAGGGACCGGCTGACCAGGCCCGTGATCCTCTCCGACGGGTTCAACGTGGGGCCGAGCAACATCGACATGCTGTGGCAGGGCCTGGAGTGGGGGGAGTACGCCTTCTTCAGCGAGCTGCGCCACCGCGGCCACGACCTCATCCTCCTCGGCTATGACGAGCGCAGCGCTCCGATCCAGCAGAACGCCGAAGCCGCGATCGCAGCGATCCTCCAGGCCGTCGCCATGCGCGAGGGTGACCACCGGCTCGCCGTCGGCGGCTTCAGCATGGGCGGCCTCGTCACCCGCTATGCCCTCACCAAGATGGAGCACGAGCGGGTTGACCACCAGACCGGCCTGTACTGGTCGTACGACACCCCGCACCGCGGCGCCTGGATCCCTCTTGGCCTCCAGGCGTTCGCGCACTACTCGCGGAAGCTCAATGACGGATTCTCCAACCAGATCAACAGCCCGGCCGCCCGGCAGCTGCTGGCCTGGCACCTTGCGGAGTGGGACGGCAAGCCCCGCGTGGACGAACTCCGCGAACAGTTCCTCGCCGAGCTGGAACGGATGGGCGACTGGCCCGCGATCCCTATGAAGATCGGCGTCGCCAACGGCGTCGCAACCGGTCAGGGCAACGGCATCAAGCCCGGCGACCACGCGGTCAAGGGAAGGGGCCTGACCATTCTGGGCACCAACCTCTACGCCCAGCGCGGCGGCGACAACCAGCTCGTTGCGAACCTGCGGCTGGTGACCCCGCCGCCGGCCAAGGAGGTGCGGACGGACGACCTGCCCGAGATCGACGGTGCCCCCGGCGGCACTCTGGAAGGCTTCGGCATCCTGGCCGACAAGCTCAACGCGCTGCCCCCGATTTTCGGGCTCAAGACCAACGCCCCCATCCGCCACCACTCGTTCGTGCCGTCCGTCAGCGCCGTCGCCGTCCGCGGCGTGACCACCGACGCCGACCTGTACGTCGACATCGACGGCCTCGCACCGGAGACGAGCGAACTCGACGACTTCAGGCTCGCCTCACAGAACCAGCCGCACACCCTGATGACCGCGGAACTCGGCGGCTGGATCGTCGAGCAGATCGAGAACCTGGGATAGGGCCTCTTGCGAGCGAGGATCTTGGTCGTGAGTGATCATCCCTCGTGGAACGCGGAGATCTGACGAACGGCCACTGGGCCCGGCTTGAGCCGGTTCGACAAAGACGACTACAAGCAGCGGCACGCGGTCGAATGCGGCATCAACCGCCTCAAGCGCCACCGCGCGGTCGCCACGAGATACGACAAACTCGCCGTCCGCTGCGAAGCGACAGTGCTGGTCGCCGCCATCAGCGAGTGGTTGTGACCAGCACTTTCACAACACACCCCTAGAGGGCGTCGGCCCGGGCGGCGCGTCCGACGCGGAACGTCTGCCGGTAGACCGAGGGCGGCACGCCGATGCCTGCCGCCAGGTGCTGCCGGAGGGAGGCGGCGGTCCCGAAGCCGGCCTCCTCGGCGACCCGGTCGACCGGCAGATCGGTCGTCTCCAGCAGCCGTCGCGCCCGCTCGACCCTCTGCTGGGCCAGCCACTGCCCCGGCGTCACTCCCACCTCGTCGCGGAAGCGGCGCGAGAACGTCCGTACGCTCATGCGCGCGTGACCCGCCAGCTCGGCCAGCTGGAGAGGACGGTGGAGCTCGCCCAGCGCCCACGCACGGGTCGCCGACGTGGTGGCCGCCGAGAGTTCGGGAACAGGCCGTTCGATGAACTGGGCCTGCCCGCCGTCCCGCCACGGCGGCACGACGCACAGCCGCGCCACCCGGTTGGCGACCTCGCTGCCGTGGTCCCGGCGCACCAGGTGCATGCACAGGTCCACCCCGGCAGCGACCCCGGCCGCGGTGAGCACGTCGCCGTCGTCGACGAACAGCACGTCCGGGTCGACCCGGACCTGGGGGAACATCCGCTGGAACCGCTCCGCCTCGTTCCAGTGGGTGGTCGCGGGGCGGCCGTCGAGCAGCCCGGCGGAGGCCAGGACGTACGAGGCGGTGCAGATCGACACGATCCGTGCACCCGGGCGCAGTTGGCCGAGCGCCCGGGCCAGCGGCGCGGGCAGCCAGTCACGCTCGCCTTCGGGCCCGCAGGCGAACGGCGGGATCACCAGGGTGTCCGCCGTCGCGATCGCCTCGGCCCCGCGCTCGACACCGACGGTGAAGTCGGCGCTCGACCGGACCGGCCCGCCGTCCAGACCGCAGGTGACCACCTCGTACAACGGTTGCCCGTCCGCGCCGACAGCGGTCCCGAAGATCCGTACCGGGATGCTCAGCTCGAACGGATAGACGCCCTCAAGGGCCAGTACGACGACACGATGCATGGCCAGATCCTTCCACATCATGGCCATCCGGTCACTCGAAGCGGCCGGGCGACTGCCGCAGTGTTGGACCCGCAGTCACCACTCACCCCGCACAACCGTTCACCCCGCACAAGGGAGCAGCACATGCGCGCCATCGGTCAGGACTCACTCGGCGGACCCGAGGTACTGAAGCTCATCGAGGTGGACCGCCCGGAGCCCGGCCCCTCGGAAGTCCTCGTCCGCGTCCACGCGGCCGGCGTCAATCCGACCGACTGGTGGCACCGCGCCACGGGCGGACTGCTCGGTGCGCCCGTCCGGCTGGGCTGGGACGTCTCGGGCACGGTCGAGGCGGTCGGCCTCGGAGTGACCATGTACCGGCCCGGCGACGAGGTCTACGGGATGCCGCGCCTCCCGCAGCCCGCGGGGACCTACGCGGAGTACGTCACCTCGCCCGCCCGGCACCTGGCCCGCAAGCCCCGCACCCTCTCCCACGTGGAGGCCGCGGCGCTCCCGGTGGCCGCGCTCACCGGTCTGCAGTCACTCGTGGACACCGCCGCGGTACGTCCCGGCCATCGGGTCCTCATCCACGCGGCGGCGGGCGGGGTGGGCCACCTCGCCGTCCAGATCGCCAGGTCCCTGGGCGCCCACGTCATCGGCACGGCCAGCGGCGCCAAGCACGACTTCGTGCGGTCCCTGGGCGCGGACGAGGTCATCGACTACACGACGACCGACTTCGCCCTGGCGGCCCGGGACATCGACGTGGTGATCGACACGATCGGCGGGGAGTACGGCCCCCGCTCCCTGCGCACCCTGCGGCCCGGCGGCATGGTCGTCTCCCTCGCCTCCCCGGCGGAGGCCCCGCTCGCCGACGTGGCGGCCGAGTCGGGCCTGCGCGCGGGCTTCACCATCGTGGAGCCGGACCACGCCGGACTGAAGGCGATAGCGGAACTCGCCGACGCGGGCACGCTCCGCCCCCACATCGCGGCGGTACTGCCCCTGGCGGACGCGGCCAAGGCCCATGAACTCGGCGAGTCGGGGCGCACGACCGGCAAGCTCGTGCTCAGCGTCGTGGAGTGACCCGCGCGAGCCTTGTGGAGTGACCCCGCGCTGCGGCGGGCGCTGGATCAGTGGTCGTCCCAGTGCCCGGCGTGCCCGGCGTGCCGGTGGCCGTCGTGCACGTAGTCGGTGTGGCCGTCGTGCGGAACGGCGACATGGCCGCAGCCCTCGCCGTGCTCGTGCACATGGCCCTCGTGAGCGGCGTGCGCACCGGTCCGGCATTCGTCCGCGTGGCCTTCGTGCACGCGGTGCACATGGCCGTCGTGCGCGTAGTCCACATGGTCGCCGTGCGGGAAGGCGACGTGCCCGCAGCCCTCGCCGTGCTGATGCGTGTGGTCGGTATGAGGAGCGTGTGCCGTGGTCATGGCTCTCTCCGATTCCGTGGCCGCTGGTGGTTCCGGGGGCGGCCGCATGCTGCGCATGTACGTCGCTGACCCATTTTCCTCCCCGCCACGCCGATCCGCAGGGGCGTCACGACACAGGTCACTCGGTATGGAATCCATTTCCATGTGCGTCCGGAGCCGTTCGTTCACCGAGGTACGGAGGAGACTTCATGGCTGTCCCGGCACTCGCGTCCCGTAACTGAAGAGAACGACAGCCCCCCGCAGGCCCGGCGCGCTCCCCCGCACCGGGCCTGCGGTGTTGCTCCGGCCCGCTCCGGGCCTACAGGGTGGTCCCGGCCCGCTCCGGGACCACGGCTTCCGCGAAAGCGCCTCCCTGGGAGGAGAGCTGCTCCCAGGTGCCTTCCTGGACGATGCGCCCCGCGTCCAGGACGGCGATGCGGTCGGCACGCCGGATCGTCGCCGGGCGGTGGGCGATCCAGATCGTCGTACGGGTGGAGGACGCGGCCGCCAGTGCCGCGGCGAGTTCGGCGTCGCCTGCCGTGTCGAGGTGGGCGGTGGTCTCGTCGAGGACCAGGACCCTGGGGTCGGAGAGCAGGGCGCGGGCCAGGGAGATACGGGCGCGCTGGCCCCCGGAGAGGGTCGTGCCGCGTTCCGCGACGTGCAGGTCCACGCTCTCCACGAACCGGTCGATGCCGCAGCGGCGGACCGCCTCGGCCACCTCGCTGTCGCTCGCGTCGGGCGCGCCCAGGCGGAGGTTGTCCGCGAGGGTGCCGTGGAAGAGTGGCGTTTCCTGGCCGACCACGGAGACCGCTCCGCGCAGCTCCGCCTCCGCGAGGTCCCGCAGGTCGACCGGTGCGGAGCCGTCGGCCGGCAGCAGTTCGACCGTGCCCGCGGAGGGGTCCCAGAAGCGGGCGAGCAGATGGGCGCAGGTGGACTTGCCGGCCCCGGAGACGCCCACGAGGGCCACGGTCTCCCCGGCCCGTACGGTCAGGTCGACGCCGTCCAGGACGCTCCGCCCGCCGTAGTCGAACCGCACGTCACGCAGCCGCACACCCAGCGGACCACCAGGGACCGTCCTCGGTACGACGGGTTCCACGGCGCCCGCCGGGGCCTTGATGGCCGCCCCCACCCGGGCGGCGGCCGGCCTCAGCCCGCCGGACCGGCCCAGCGAGGCCGCCGCGTCGGCGGCCGGCGCGAGCGTGCCGAGTGCCAGAGCCATGGCCGCCGGGGCCCAGGCTCCGTCGAGCCGTCCGGCGGCGACCGACTGCGCCGCGATCGCCACGACTCCAGTCACGGCCGCGACCACCAGCGCGTCGCGGACGGCGGCGGCCGCCGCCTCCCAGGACTGCTCGGCCCGCTGCGCGTCGGCCAGCCCGCGGCCCGCATCGGCCAGTCGCGCACGCCTGTCGCGCAGGGCGCCGAAGCCGAGCAGTTCACGCAGCCCGTCCACGCTCTGCACGGCCTCCGCCGACAGTTCGGCGGCCGCGTCACGGGTCCGGGCCCCCCGCCGCGTCCGCCCGCGCCCTTCCAGCAAGGGGGCGCTGACGAGGAGGGCCGCGACCGGAAGCACGGCGATCAGCATCCGAGGCTCGACGACCGCCAGCGTGGCGGCGCCCGCACCGAACACCGTTGCCGACGCCATGAGTTGGGCGATGGCGTGGGCGTAGAAGAACTCCAGCGCCTCGACGTCCCCCATCGCCGTCGCCGCCAGGTCGCCACTGCGGCGGCCGCCGATCCGGGCCGGTGCGCTGCGCGCGAGCCCGTCGAAGATCCGTACCCGCAGCACGGCCAGGACCCGGTAGGCGAGGTCGTGGCTCAGGTCCATCTCGCGCCAGGTGGCGAGCGCCTTGACGAGGACGAGTGCGATCAGCGCCGTCACGGTGGCGCCTGACGGAGGGTGCCCCTCGATGACGGCCGCGCCGGCCGTGTGGGCGGCCAGCGTCCCGAGGGCGACGAGTGCCGCCTGGCCGGTGAGTGCGGCGGCGCAGGTGCGCGCCGCCATGAGCCGGTGCGCGCCGAGCGCGGGCAGCAGTCCCCGGAGGGCGCCGCGCTCCTCGGTACGGAGGGTCGTCATGCCGCTCGCCCCGCTTCCTTCGTCCGTCCGGCCTCGACCAGTGCCGCGTAGAGCCCGTTCTCGGCCATGAGGGTGGTGTGGTCGCCGATGGCCCGCACGCGTCCGCCGTCGAGGACGACGATGCGGTCCGCGTGGCGTACGGCGTCCAGGCGGTGGGCGATGACGACGCAGGTACGTCCGCGCGCGGCCTCGGCCAGGGCCTTGCCGATCCGGGCCTCGCCGCGTTCGTCCACCGCGCTGGTCGCCTCGTCGAGGACGAGGACGCGCGCGTCGGCGAGCAGCGCGCGGGCGAGGGCCAGGCGTTGGCGCTGGCCACCGGAGAGGGTGGCGCCCCGCTCGCCCAGCACGGTCAGGTAGCCGTCCGGCATGGCGGCGATCTCGTCATGGATGCCCGCGGCGCGTGTGGCGCCGCGCAGTTCGTCCTCGGTGGCGCCCGGGCGGGCCAGGCGGAGGTTGTCCGCGACGGTGGCGTGGAAGAAGTACGTCTCCTGCGACACGACGGCGATGCCCCGGCGCAGGGAATCGAGGGCGTAACGCGCCGCCGGGACGCCGTCGACGCGCACCTGGCCGTGTCCGGGGTCGTGGTGGCGGGTCAGCAGGGACAGAAGAGTGGACTTCCCCGCCCCGGAGGGCCCGACCACAGCGGTCGTACGTCCTGCCGCCGCCGTGAACGTCACACCGTCCAGTGCGGGCCGCGTGGCCCCCTCGTACCGGAACGTCACGTCGTCGAACGTGATCTCCGGCCCGGTGGACCAGTCGGCCCGCCGGTGGCCCTCGTCGGGTACGCCGCCCCGGGCGGTGCGCAGGGCGGCGATCCCGTCGGCCGCGGAGACCCCGAGGTAACCGGCGTGCCATTCCCTGGAGAGGTCGCGCACCGGGCGGAAACACTCCGAGGCGAGCATCAGCAGCAGATAGGTGCCGGTCGCCGTCGTGTTCCCGGAAGCCGCGGAGGCGCAGGCCACCAGGGCGGCGGCGACCGTCCCTCCCTGGATCGCCAGATCGGTGAGGCCGGTGTCGACGAGCGAGACGCGCAGTTTGGCGACGGTGGCCCGGTGGAGGGCGTCCGAGCGGTGTTCCAGCCGCGCCCGGGTCCGCCCGACCGCGCCGGCCGCGCGCAGGGCGGGCATGCCCTGGAGGGCTTCGAGATAGTCGGCGGCCAGGGTCTCGTACGACTCCCAGTGCTCGCGCCCCCGGCGTTCGAGCAGCCGGTCCCACCAGCGGGGTGCGAGCAGCGCCAGGAGCAGGGCGGGTACGAGGGCCAGGAGCGCGTAGGGGGCGAGGGCGGCGACGGCGATCAGGAGCAGCGGCGGGACGGCGCAGGTGATGAGGAGCTGGGGCAGATAGCGGGAGACGTACGCGTCCACTCCTTCGACGCCGTCGACGAGTGTGGCGCGCACGGCGCCGACGCGTGTGCCCTGGACGTGGGAGGGGCCCAGCCGGCCCAGGTGTTCCAGCAGCGCGTCGCGCAGACCGACGCGTACCCGGGACCCGGCGTGCACGGCGGTACGCCGTTGCCACCAGCTCAGGCCCGCACGGGCCACGACGGCGACGAGCACCCCGGCCAGCAGCGCCGGGAGGTGACGGGCGTCTCCGCGGGCGATGGCGGAGAGCGCGACGGCGAGAAGCGCCGCCTGTGCGAGATGCGTCAGGGCCACCGCCCCGAGCAGGGTGATGGCGCCGAGCAGCGCGCCGCGCGCATTGCGGGCGGCGCGTGTCAGCTCCGGGTGAAGCATCACGGCTGATCCCCTCTTCCCAGGGCGAGTCCATGGACGATCCAGTCGCGGCCGGCCGGGCCGCCGAGCGCCGCACCGAGGTCGGCCCGCTGCCACGAGCCGACCGGACGTGACGTCAGGTTCAGCTCGGCCGCGGTCAGTTGAGCGAGGCCGACGGAGTGTCCGGCGGTCAGGTGATCGCGGCGTATGCCTGGCGCGTCCGCGTCCTCGGGGCAGCCGTACGCGAGGAGCACGGCCCCCGCTTCCGCGATCCAGCCCTGACCGGCGGCCCAGGCAGCGAGCGTCGGCCGGGCGTCCCCGGACGCGAGCCGGTGAAGCACCGGACGGTGTGCCCGCCCGGAGCCGTCGGGTGCGAGGTGCAGCAGCCCGGGGTGCGCCCCGCCGGTGGCGACGCACCACCGGGGCCCCGCGGGAAGTACCCCGGCCGCGCGGGCGAGGACCTGGGCGAGGTCCTCGGGCGACGGTGCGCCGCTGAGCGGCGGCGGGGCGCTGCGCCGGGACAGCAGGGTGCTGTCGGGTGTACGTGCCGTCGGCGTCGTCCACTCCCCCGGCCCGGTGGCCGACGCGGCGGCGTCCAGGGCCCGCCAGGTCCGTTCCAGCGCGGGGGATGCCGCCTCGGCTCCGGGTTCCGGCTGCGGGGCTTCCCCGGGTGGACATGCCGCCCAGCGCGCGAGGGCGGCCCCGGGGTCCCCGCCGTCCGGGCCGATGGCGACTGCGGCCAGGGGGTGTTGGGGTGTGGTTCCGGGCCAGGCGTCCTGCCACCGGGCGGGGCCGGGCAGGCCGGCCGCTGCCGACAGGAGGGCGCCGTCCGCGTCCAGGCTCATGCCGGCCGCTCCGGCCGACACCAGTGCGGCCACGGCATGACCGGCGTCCAGGAGCAGCAGGGGCAGCGCACGGTGCCCGTAGTGCGAGACGGTGCGCCGGGCGTTCACCGTGAGGACGACGAGGGTTCCGTCCGGTGGGCCGGCCGGGGCGGGTCCTCGCCGGTGCACCCGGTGGCGTACCGCGTCATAGGCGTAGCGTCCGGGCGGGAGCGCGCCGCCCGAAGCACCCACCAGGAGGTGCGCGTCGACGGGGTACAGCCCGCCGGCCGAGGGTGCGGGCCTCAGCCGCCCGCCGCCCTCCCCGGTCGGGGTGACGGCGAGTGCGTGTCGCAGGACACGGTCGAGGTCCGGTGCGGTCCGTGCGGTGAGCGGCGTCGCCCGCCCGGTCCAGCGCGGGAAGGGTCCGGCCGGGGTGTCCGGGCCGGGCGGCGCGCCGGACCGGGCGAGCGCGAGAGCCGCGCGGGCCGTGTCGTCCGGGGTGGGTGGTGCGGGCACGTCGTTCCCCTACATGTGTGGCGGCGGTATGAGGGTGAAGTCCTGCGGTCCGGACGGCTCCGTCGACCGCCAGCCCCTCGACAGGGCCGCTTCGGCGAATCGTGGGCTGCCGAAGTAGGCGAACGCCGCAGGGGCGTTGGGGACGAGGCCGGAGACGAGCACGCGCGCCACTCTGAGCGGCGTCGCCCTGACGTCCTCGGTGGTCAGGTCGAAGGTGACCACCCGGTGCCCGCCTGCCGCGAGCCGGCCGTCGAGAGCGCCGCGGCTGCCCGGTGCGACGTCCGCGATGTCCACGAGGCCGTGCGCCGGTTCGGTGAACCGCGTGGCCAGCGGGGTCACCCGGTCGTCGAGCCACACCTGGACGTGTGCGCCGAGGTCGCGCACGGCGGCGAAGTCGGTGCCGCAGTCGTCGAGGTATCGCCGGTCGGCCCGGTGTTCCAGATAGAGGCCGGGGGCGAACATGCCCGCGTCGATCGCCTTGAAGACCCAGCCGTCGCGTTCGACCGCTCCCTGGGTGAACACCCAGGTGTGTACGGCTTCGAGTACGGCCTTGCGGGCCGCCTCGGCCGGGTCGTAGCGGCAGGCGAAGCCCGCGGCGTGGATGCCCCGGCGCGGGTCGTGCACGAGCGCAGCCATGCAGGGGGCGAACTCCGAGGGCATCTCGACGATCCACACGTCGAGGTCGCAGCCCTCCAGGTCGGCGGTCAGTCCGGGGACACTGGCCGGGTCGATGCCCCGGGCCGGCCCGTCGAGGTGCCACCACAGTTCCAGGGCGTCGCGCTCGACGATCTCCAGCAGGCCGCGCTCGACGGCGTCGTCGAAACCCTGGCCGGTGGCTATGCCCGCGTAGTTGAGGTGGTGCGTCCGCGGCAGTGAACGCAGTTCCCCCTGGCGCCAGTTGAGGTGGGTCAGGGCGACGGGCGCCCAGCATTCCCCGCCGCCTTCGTCGCCGACGGTCCACAGGGCGGGGGTGTCCGCGAGCAACGGGCGGTAGGGGAAGTTCCGGCGTGCGTACTGCCAGGGCGCGTATCGGGGAAGGTCCTCCGGACCGTACAGCCGCTTCCCCTCGTCGGTGAGCTGCCGGGCCGTCGCGCGCCGCGGCGCCCCGAAGTGCCCGGGCGGCGGCAGCCGGTTGCCGCAGTAGCGTTCGACCGCTTCGGCGACGGCTGCGATCCGGGCTCCCACGGGATCACCGAAGGTCGTCCCGAGCGCGACCCGGTCCGCGGGCCAGGCCCCGAATCTCCGGGCATCGGCCACCTCGGCGGTCATGGCGGTGTAGCGGGGTGGCGCTCCCGCCGGGTGCTCGACGGGCTCCACCGCGCGGATCAGTCCGCAGACGGGGTCCACGAGATCGTCCGGGGTGAGGGGGGCGGCCGGAACGCTGGTGCTGGTCAACGGCAGATCTCCTGGGCGGGATGGACGCGCGCGGCACGGTGCCGGGCTGCGACGACGGGCAGGGCGAGTGCGCTGTCCTGAAGCCGCACGGACCGGCGCGAGGACCGCAGCCGGGTCGCGGTGACCGGGTCCTCCCCGGTGTGCGGATTGCGGGCGTGGGCGGGAAAGTGGTGCCCGCCGACTTCGACGCGCAGACGGGTTCCGGCGGGCAGGCGCCGGGACAGGTGGCCGAGCGGGACCGAGAACCGCACCGTCTCGTGCGCGGGGTCGGTGCGCCGTACGACACCGGTCGCCAGGTGGTCGGCGACGCCCCGGGGGTCCAGGGCGACGAGGCGTACGACCCAGTCGGCTCCTGGTGTGTCCGCTGCGGCGGTCAACCGGGCACCGGCGCTGCCCAGCAGGTCCAGCGGCCTGGGGAGCGGCGGCGTGATCAGCAGGCAGCGGTCCGCGCGACCGGCCACCGGTACGTTCAAGTGGTCGGAACGCAGGGGATGTTCGGGGTCGGCAACGAAACCGGGCCCGCCCAGCAGACGCAGGGCGGTGGCGAAGGGGTACGCGGTGGCTTCCGGTCCGTCCGTCACGGAGGCCCACCAGCCGCTGCCTCCCAGCGCGGTGACACCGCGCCGCCCGGCGGTGAGACCTCCGGCCAGTGCCGCCTCCGCCCAACGGACGTACAGACGGCCGAGGTCGAGCCGGTGCTGCGGCCGGGCCTCCGGGCCGGGGGACGCGGTCAGCGCATGCCCCCAGGGGCCCATCAGCAGCCGGGCGGGGCCGCCCCACTGCCGCCACAGCTCCACCGTGTCCTCACGGAACGGGTCACGCGTGCCGCCCACGGCCAGCAGCGGGAGGCGGGCGTCCGCCGCGCGGGCGAGCAGGCCACCGTCGCGTTCCGCCGCCCACAGGTGCGGCCAGGAGGGCAGAGCCCGCCCCAGCCTGGACGGAAGTCCGGCGACGGGGAGGTGTTCGAACAGGCGCGGGTCCTGCGCGAGGGCGTCCCGCAGGGCGTTCTCGTCGGACGTACGGCGGTCCCCGTGCGCGGCCCACCAGCCGGCGCGGGCCAACAGCCGTTCGGGACCACCCGGTTCGCGCGCAGTCTCGGCGTGCCCGAGCGCGGGCACGGCCGCGACGACGGCGTCCGGGCGGCCGTCCGCCGACGCTCCGAGCGCGGCCGCCAGCGCGCAGTGCGCGCCGTACGAACTCCCCTGGGCCACGACCTGGCCGTTGCTCCAGGGCTGCTCGCGCAAGCGGCGCACGGTCGCGGCGCCGTCCGCCTCCTCGCTGCGGTAGGGGTGCCACTGCCCCTCCGACGCGTACCGCCCCCGTACGTCCTGTGCCAGGGCCGCGAAGCCCGAGGCGGCCCAGGCGCGCAGCTCGGCGCGGTGCCGGCGACGGTCGTACGGTGTGCGGATCAGGACCGCCGGGAACGGCCCGTCGCCCGCCGGGAGGCAGAGGTCCGCGGTGAGCCGTGCCCCGTCGGCCGTACCGACCAGCAGAGTGGTGGCCGCGCCGGACGCGGTCATCGGGGCGCGCCCCGCCCGTGGACCGGGGCCACGGCGGGCACCGGCAGAACAGGGTGCTCACTGACCGTCAGGTCGCGCAGGTCCACCCGGCGCAGACGGCGGCGTACGGGCAGGCGGCCCGTCGTGTGCTGTCCGGTGGCCCAGGCGATCAGGTCTGCGGTGAGCAGTTCCACGATCAGTGCCGCCGACGCCTCGGTGCCGCACCCCGGGGTCCCTGCCGTCCGGTGACCGGCCCAGTACGCGGCGAGTTCGCGGTGCGCCGGGGAGGCGGCGAGCCGTCTCAGGCGCACGTGCGCCGAGGTGACGTCACCGGCTTCGGCGGCGAGGGGTTCGATCCACGCCTGGAAGCCCTCGCGATGGCAGCGCAGCCAGCCGATCCCCTGTGCGGGGAGCCGGTCGGCCGCGTCCCACAGGCCCTCGGGGACGGGCCTGTCGAGGCACCAGACGACCGCGGCCGGCATCCCGTGGGCGAGGCCGGCGCCCGCTTCGGCAGGCGCGGTGAGCTCGTCGGCGCCGGGGCGCGTGACCTCGGCGCCTTCCGCGGCGGCCCGGCGTGCCAGGGCGCCCGCCAGCGGCTCGTCGCCGAGGACGTGTACGGCCCGGCCCGTCAGCGGTCGCGCGATGCGCTCCCCCGCGTATCCGGCGTCCTCGAACGCCGTCACGAGCTCATCCAGCTCCGGGCTCCCTGCCCGGCCGCCTTCGAACCTCGCCACCAGTTCCTCCGCCGCCACCTGCCCGGTGTCGACGCGCAGGAACTCCCCGTCCTGCGTGCGCACCGCGAGGCCCTGTCCGGGCACGGCGACGAGTTCGACGCCTGGTGCGAGTCTGCTGACGGTCACGAGTGGGCTCCTAGCTGGGGGTCGGCTGCGCAGACGGAGCGGGCCCGCCCAACGACTGGGCGGGCCCGCTCACTTGGCTCTACTTGTCGTCGCCGTCGGCGAACTCGGCGTCGTCGAAGGGGTTCTCGACGAGGGCGTTGGAGTGGGTCGCCGACAGGTGGGCCAGCTGACCCTGCTCGGCGATCGGGCTGAACACCTTGTTCTGCTCCATGAGAAGTCTCCATTCGCTTGTGGGACCGCGGCACCTGGTCGGCGCCGCAGCACAGACACTAATGAATACGATTATCATTCCGCAATAGCTCTTCGGGGGGCAGAGGGTGATCTGGGTAACACACCGGCCACCCGCCGACCGGGTCCGTGCCCACCCGACCCGCCACGCCCAGCACTTCGGCGAGCAGGCCGGGTGTGACGATGCGTCCGGGCGGTCCGTCGGCAGCCACCCGGCCGCCCCGCAGAGCGACGATGCGGTCCGCGAAACGCGCCGCGTGGCCCAGGTCGTGCAGCACCATCACCACGGTCAGGGAGCGCTCCTCCCGCAGCCTCACCACCGTCTGCAGCACCTCCAGTTGATGGCGCAGATCGAGGTAGGTGGTGGGCTCGTCCAGGAGCAGTACGTTCGTGTCCTGCGCCAGGGACATGGCCAGCCGGACCCGCTGACGCTCACCGCCCGAGAGGGAATCGACCATCCTGTCCGACCAGTCGGAGACCCCGACGTCGGCCAGCGCCCGCGCACAGACGCCGTCGGCGCCCTCCCGGAGCATGCCGAGGGGGCCCCGGGCCGCGTACCGCCCCTGCCTGACCAGTTGACGCACCGTCATGCCCGGTACCGAGGGCGAGGACTGATGGAGCAGCGCGACGCGTCGCGCCGTGGCTCTGCGGGAGAGCCGTGCCACGTCCTCGCCATCCAGCAGGACGCGCCCGGACGAGGGCCGCAGCAGCCCGGCGACGAGCCGGAGCAAGGTGCTCTTCCCGCAGCCGTTGAGGCCGACCAGGGCCACGGATTCGCCCGGGGCGACCCGCAGACGGATGTCCGCGAGGACCGTACGTCCCGGATAGCCGAAGCTCACTCCGTCCACGGAGACGGCGTCCCGCGTCGCTGCGCCGGCGGGGCCCCCAGGATCTGCCGCACCCTTCTCCCGTACGCCCTCGTCCGAGGTCTGTGGAATGATCATCCGTCCTCCTGAATGCACTGGGGTGTCATCTGCCGCACCGTTCACACCTGTCCCGCCCCGTGGCGTCGGGCCACGACGAGCAGGAGCACGGCGCCCACACACGTCGTCAAAGCCCCGGCGGGCACGGTCATCCGCTCGGCGCCCAGCCCTTCCACCAGGACGCGGGAGAGCACCTGCGCCCCCGCGTCCGCGCCGCACACCACCACCGCTCCGATCAGCGCGGCCCCCGGCAGCGTGGCCCGCAGGTCGGCGCCGAAGACCGCGAGCGCCAGATGCGGCACGAGCAGCCCCACGAAACCGAGCGCCCCGACGGCGGAGACCGCACCGGCGGTCAGCGCGACGGCGCCCACGAGTGCGGCTCCGCGCGCCCTTCCGGCCACCAGTCCCGCCGCCGTCGCCTGCTCGTCCCCGCACCGCAGCAGCGTCAGCGGTGCGGCCAGCGCGCAGGAGGCGACGCCCCACACCAGGGCCCAGGGCCACAGGAGCGTCCAGTGCTCCCACACCCGGCCCTCGGTCGAACCGATCAGCCACTGCACGACGCTGCCGAGCTCGCCCGGCGCGACCAGCAGCACCATCGAGGTGAGCCCGGCGAGCACGGCGGACACCAGCACCCCGTGGACCGCCGTCTCCTCGGGGTCGCTCCTGCGGCGCCCGGCGAGGAGCCACAGCAGTCCCGCTCCGGTGAAGCCGCCCAGGCACGCGGCGACGACGACCGCCGTCGGGGATTCCCAGCCCGCCAGCCCCAGTCCGGTCGCCGTGACGGCTCCGAGCACGGCGCCGGGGGTGACGCCCGTGACCTCCGGTCCGGCCAGCGGATTGCGCAGCGCCGACTGGAGCAGGAGGCCCGCCAGTCCCAGGCTCGCCCCGGCGCCGAGTGCGACGAGCGCGCGCGGCACCCTCAGCCGCAGGACGATGTGCCGGGCGGTGGGGTCGCCCTGGCCGGTCAGCACCTCCCACACCTGGCCGGCGGAGGGGCTCCGCCCGGCGAACAGGCAGGCGCAGAAGGCGACGGCCACCAGTGCCGCCAGCAGGCAGAGCTTCGCTCCCGCCCCCCATGCGAACGGCGCGCGCGGGGTCCCGGGCGGCCGTGCCCGTACAGCAGTCGGTGCGCTCACCGGTCTCCTCCCGCCATGACGTCACGTCTTCCGGATGCCTGTCGCGGGGGCTCGTTCCGCCGGATTCTCAACAGGGCCACGCCCGCGGGAACCCCGAGCAGCGCGGTCCACGCACCGACCGGTGTCTCGATCGGTGCCAGGGCGAGCCGGGCCGGCTGGTCGGCGCACAGCACGACCAGCGCGCCGCACAGGGCGGACCACGGAAGCAGGTTCAGCGCGTCCGCCCCCGGGCTCATCCTTCGCGCCAGCTGCGGGGCGAGGAAGCCCGCCCAGGCGACAGGTCCACAGACCGCCACGACGGGGGCGATCAGTACGATCGCGAGGGCGAGGGCGCCGAAGCGGGCCCACCGGACCCGTACACCCAGGGCGCGGGCGTCGTCGTCCCCGAGACGCAGCACGCCGAGGACCGGAGCACACAGCACCAGTGCGGGCGCCGCGACGAGCAGCCAGGGACCGAGTCCCACCACGTCGTCCCAGGTGCGGGCGGACAGACTGCCCAGCAGGTAGCGGTAGATCAGCTGGAGGTCCAACTGGTCGGCCAGCACCATCAGCACCAGGAGTCCGGCCTGGAGAGCCGCCGACACCGCCGCTCCGGTCAGGAGCACGGCGGAGGGGCTGCGCCCGAACCCCGCGGCCACGAGGGTGAGGACGCCGCCGAACACCGCACCGCCGAGCGCCAACAGGGGCTGCACAGCGGCGGGGACCGAGAGCGCCAGCACCAGCGGAGCGGCGACGCCGAGCGCCGCGCCCGAGGAGACGCCGATCATCTCCGGCACCGCGAGGGGGTTGCGCAACGCTTCCTGGAGCACCAGGCCGGCGGCGCCCAGACAGGCTCCGGCGGCGAGCGCGAGCACCAGCCGCGGAAGCCGGAGTTCGGTGAGGACGACCGCCTCCAGGCCGTCACCGCCCAGGGCCGCGGGCAGCCGGTGCGGCGCCACGAACGGCGTGCCCAGGCAGAGTGCGACACCGGCTGTGGCCACCAGGAGGGCCAAGGCGCCCGCCAGTTGACGTATCACCGCAGCGCGGCCGCTGCCTCGTTGACGTATCACCGCAGCGCGGCCGTTGCCTCGTCGAGGACGATGCCGAGCGAACGGGTCCCCCGCCCCTTGGCCCACACCTCGGAGTTCACCTCGACGACCTTGTCGTTCCTGACGGCCGGGATGCGGGACCAGAGCGGGTTGTCGGACAGCTTGGCGGAGAGCTTCCCGTCCGAGGCGCCGAAGGACAGCGTCTCGACGAAGAGCACGTCGACATCGCGGGCGAGGATCTCCTCCAGGCTGTAGCTGCCCTCGACCCCCCGCCCCTCCCACGGGTACGAGGAGATCTTCGGGAAGAGCCCGGCGGCGACGTCGTTCTTCGGCGTAGCGACGCCGAAGTTCTCGTCGCTGCCGAAGATGATCAGGGCGGTCTTTCCGCTCTTCTCCCCCTCCGCCGCGGCGAGCTTCGTGCGCAGGCGCTTCTCGGCCGCCTCCGCCTGCTCCGTACGCCCGGTCAGCGCGGCCAGGTTCCGCAGATAGCCGACGCTGTCCTCCCAGGTGGAGGGCTGGACCGGCCAGAAGGTGGTCGCGCCCTTCAGCGCGGGGGCGAGCTTCCCGTGGGTGTCTTCGAGGCCGATGACCAGATCCGGCTCGTGGGAGAGGATCGCTTCGGCCTCCGGGCTGAGGAAGCCGCCGGGTACCACCGGAATCCGGCCCGCCCGCTCCGGCCCGAGGAACGCCGGGTGGGCGAGCAGCGTGGAGTTGGTGGCCGTCGGGGTCATACCGAGCTCCGCGAGCATGTCGTCGCACAGCGCGACGAGGCACACCACCCGCTTCGGCGGCCGCTCGGCGGTGATGGTGACGCCCTGCGCGTCGGTGATCGTGCTCGACGCCTTGACGGGCCGGACGTCCACCGCCGTCCTCGGGCCGGCGCCATCCGCTCCGGCCTTGCCCGACGCGGGCTCCTCGGTGGCGCCGCATCCCACCAGGAACGACCCCATCACGATGGCCGCCGCCCAACGGCGGATTCCTCTCACTGCGCGCGACATGACGTGCCCTCTGTTCCTGTTGTCGGCCGGGGGGTGACGAATCGGTACCGAGGGGGCCGTCCCGGACCCGGCCTCTCCTCACCGCGATTTAGACATGATAATCATTATCAAAGCAACCCCTGCCCGCCGCCCCAGCCCCGGAGACCGCCCCATGCCCCTCGGACCGCGCCTGATCGTCGGCGACCAAGTAGCCGGACACATACGGGTCGTTGACCTGCGCGACGGACGTACGACGGCCCGGCTCGTCGGACGCCATCCCGCCGAGCACGCGGGCTTCCTCGCCCTTCCGCGCCACCGCACCGCGTGCGTCGACGACCGGGCAGGCGAGCTGCTGATCCTCGATCCGTACGGGCCGGAATCGGGTCGCCCTCTCATCGAGCGCCGGGTACCGGTCGCGGTGCCCGCCGAGCACCTTGCCGCAGATTCCACGGGCCGCCGGATCGCCGTCACCACCGGCCTCGGCCGCAACTGGTCTGCCTGGTCGGACCAGTTGACAGCCGTCGATCTGGAGGCCGAGGGAGATGCCGGCGCGGTGCGCGTACGGACCCGCGTGGGCGAACCGGGTGTCACCGTGGCCGGACCGCCCGAGGACCCCCTCGTCGTGCTGCGCCATCGGGAGCCGGGCGAACTGACGGCCTACCGGCACTCCGCGCTGATGAGGGCAGCCCCCTCGTGTCCGCCCGCCGAACCCGTATCGGCACTCTCGCTGCCCGATGACGACGGGCACGGCGACGCCTACGACCCGCCGACCGGCCGGCTGTTCGCGGCCGCCGGGTCGGGCGTCCACACGGCCCGCCCCGACGGCGGCGGGCTCGTGGCCGGGGAGACCATCCCGTGGGCGGCCGGCGGACGCGGCGGGGGCCGCGGCTACTACCTGCGGCTCGATGCCGCGCACCGGACGCTCTGGTCGTGTGTACGGAGCGGGCCCGAGGCCGCCGAGAGCTGGCCGGACTGGGCCAACGACGCCTGGTGGCACCATCTCGACTCGGCCACGACGGGCCGACTGCGCCTCGGGCCCGGCCTGGTCTTCCGCCTGGCGGTGGCGGCGGGCCACGTCGCCTTCAGCCGCGTCCACCCCGACGGCGACGAACTCCTCCTCGTCTCCACCGGGGACGGCCCGCCGGCCGTGACCGCGCGGCTGCCGCTGCCGCCCATGGCGGGCGCACCGCGCAGGGGCGGCACTCCGTGGGACGGCGTCCAGCGGCGGGCGACAGCGGCCTCGCCCGGCGGGTCCCTGGTCGCCGTGTCACGCGGGGGCCACGGCGAAGTCCATGTGTTCGACGCCGCTACGGCCCGGCAGACGGCGCTCGTCACTGTGGAGACCCCGCTCGACGAGGGCGGCCTGCTGGCACTGATGACACCCGACGACGAGGCCCACCTCGATCCGGTCGGCCGCTGACACAGTGGCCCGCGTCCCCCGCCGCGGGGAACGCGGGCCACACCCTCGGGCAGGGCCCGTACGTCGCTACCAGGACGACTTGGTGACTCCGGGCAGGAACCCGGCGTGCGCCTGCTCGCGCATCCGCACCCGCGAAAGCCCGAACTTCCGAAGGTGCCCACGGGGCCTGCCGTCCACGCTGTCCCGGTTGCGCACCCGGGTGGCACTGGCGTCACGGGGCTGGGCACGCAACTCCGCGACGGCCGCCGCCCGTTCCGCCTCCGTCGAGGACGGCCGCCGGACGATCCCCTTCAGCCCGGCCCGCCGGGCCGCGTACCGGGCGACGACCACCTTGCGCTTCTCGTTCTGCGCGATCTTGCTCTTCCTGGCCATCAGACCTTCACTCCCCGCGCGCGGATACGGGCGACAGCGGCCTCGATCCCGATGATGTCGATGGCCTTGATGGCCCTGGCGCTGAGGGTCAGCCGGACATGGCGGCCCTCGCTCGGAAGCCAGTAGCGCTTGCGCTGGATGTTCGGGTCGAAGCGGCGCGAGGTGCGCCGGTGCGAGTGGGAAATGCTGTTACCGAAGCCCGGCCGGGCGCCGGTCAGTTGGCAGTGGGCGGACATGGGGGGCTACCTGCTCTCTACGGACGACAGCTTAACGATAATGGAAACCATTCCCATATAGTAGCCGCCGGGCCCGCGGGCCAACGGGCGCGCGCCGCGACCGAGCGGCGCGCGATGCGCATCGATTCGGACCGAAATTGTTTCGGTCATGACGCGCCATTGTTTCGATGACATGTATCACTCAGGATCTCTTGGGAGCCACCTTTCCGTGCGACAGACGGGCAGGGGCGGGCCGGTCGGTCCTGAAAGCTTTCGAGCCGGCCCGCCCCCGCCTGTCTTCACTTCCCAGGAGACCTCCATGCCCAGACGCACCGTCCACGCCCTGACCGCGGCGACTGCCGCCGTGCTCGTGCTGGGAGCCGCCACCCAGACGGCGTCCGCCCACCCCGGCAAGCACGACAGGACGCTGCGCGCCCTGGCCGAGCGCCCCGACCTTCGGATCGGCACGGCCGTCGACACCGCCGCCCTCGCCGCCGACGCCCCGTACCGGGCCCTCACCGCAGGCGAGTTCGACTCGGTGACCGCCGAGAACGTCATGAAGTGGGAAGCGGTGGAGCCCAGTCGCGGCACGTACGACTGGTCCCAGGCGGACCGCCTGATGGCCTTCGCCAAGAAGCACGAGCAGGAGGTCCGCGGCCACACACTGCTCTGGCACAGTCAGCTCCCGGCCTGGCTCACCTCGGGGGTCGCCGACGGTTCGATCGAGACGGACGAACTGCGCCGGATCCTGCGCGCCCACATCACCGCCGAGGTCACGCACTTCAAGGGCCGGATCTACCAGTGGGACGTCGTCAACGAGATCTTCAACGAGGACGGCACCTACCGGGACTCGCTCTGGCTGCGGGAGCTGGGCCCGTCCTACGTCGCCGACGCGTTCCGCTGGGCGCACGCCGCCGACCCCGGGGCGACCCTCTTCCTCAACGACTACAACGTCGAGGGGATCAACGCCAAGTCGACCGCGTACTACGACCTGGCCCGAGAGCTACTCGCCGAGGGCGTTCCGGTCCAGGGCCTCGGAATCCAGGGGCACCTGGACATCCAGTACGGCTTCCCCACGGACGTGCGGGCGAACCTGGAGCGCTTCGCGGCGCTGGGTCTTGAGACCGCGTTCACCGAGGTCGACGTCCGTATGACCCTGCCGGCCGACGCCCCGGACCTGGCGCGGCAGGCCGACGACTACCGCAGACTCCTCGCCGCCTGCCTCGCGGTCCGCTCCTGCACCTCGTTCACCGTATGGGGCTTCACCGACAAGTACTCCTGGGTGCCCGGCGTCTTCGACGGCCAGGGCGCCGCCAACATCCTCGACGCGGACTTCGCCGTGAAACCCGCGTACACCGCACTCCTCGCCGAGCTGCGGACGGCCGCCCGCACCAAGCGGTAACACCCCCCTCATCCACCCGTACGGTCCGTCAACAGAAGGAAGAGATTGTCATGATCAGCACAACTCGAAACACTCCCGGGGAAGGCCGCACACCCCTGCGTGCCTACGCGCACAGGGCACTGGCCCTCTCCGTCACAGGGCTGCTCACCGCCACCGGCGTCGTCGCCCTGTCCGGCACCGCGCACGCGGCGAGCACCCTCGGCGAGTCGGCAGCCGCCAAGGGCCGCTACTTCGGCACGGCGGTCGCGGCGAACCATCTCGGCGAGGCGCCCTACGCCGCCACGCTGAACACCGAGTTCAACTCGGTGACCCCGGAGAACGAGATGAAGTGGGACGCGCTGGAGCCGTCCCGGGGATCGTTCACCTACGGGGCCGCCGACCAGATCGTCAGCCACGCGCAGGGCCGCGGGATGAAGGTGCGCGGGCACACCCTCGTCTGGCACTCCCAACTGCCGGGCTGGGTCGGCTCGCTGGGCGCGAGCGACCTCCGATCGGCGATGAACAACCACATCACCCAGGTCATGCGGCACTACCAGGGCAAGATCCACTCCTGGGACGTCGTCAACGAGGCGTTCCAGGACGGCAGCAGCGGCGCCCGGCGCAGTTCGCCCTTCCAGGACAAGCTCGGCAACGGCTTCATTGAGGAGGCGTTCCGCACCGCGCGGGCCACCGACCCGGCCGCGAAGCTCTGTTACAACGACTACAACACCGACGGGGTGAACGCGAAGTCCAACGCCGTGTACGCCATGGTCAAGGACTTCAAGCAGCGCGGTGTGCCCATCGACTGCGTGGGCTTCCAGAGCCACTTCAACAGCAACTCCCCCGTCCCCGCCGACTACCAGCAGAATCTGCAGCGCTTCGCCGACCTCGGCGTCGACGTGCAGATCACCGAACTGGACATCGAGGGATCGGGGGCCTCGCAGGCCACCAGTTACGCCAACGCGGTGAAGGCGTGCCTCGCGGTGACGCGCTGCACGGGCATCACAGTCTGGGGCGTCACCGACAAGTACTCCTGGCGCAGCAGTGGGACCCCGCTGCTGTTCGACGGCTCCTACAACAAGAAGCCGGCCTACGACGCCGTGCTGGCCGCACTTGGCGGCACGAGCGGCGGCGGTGGCGGTGGCGGCGGGACCCGTACCTGCACCGTCTCGTACGCCAAGCAGGAGACATGGGGAGACCGCTACAACGGCAAGGTGACCGTGACCGCCGGGAGTTCGGCGATCAGCGGCTGGAACGTACGGGTGACCATCGCCTCCTCGCAGGAGATCTCGGCGACCTGGAACGGCACGCCCAGCTGGGACAGCACCGGGAAGGTGATGACGATGACACCGGCCGGCAACGGCAGCCTCGCGGCCGGCGGGACGACGAGCTTCGGCTTCACCGTCATGACGCACGGCAACACCGCACCGCCCGCCGTCAGCGCCTGCACCGCCTCCTGACCCCGGCGCCCGAATGAAGGAGGGGCCTTCGCGAGCGGCTGCTCCGCCGCCCGCGAAGGCCCCTTCCCGGTCCGCGTGTGCCGGACTATCCCGCGTCCGTCAGGATCTCGGTCACGACGTCCATGTGGAGCCGGCGGGTGTGGTCGACCGTGCGCACCGGGCCGGTGAGCGTGACGCGGGCCGTGAGTCGCGCGTCGGTGCTCGACGCGCTCAGCCGCAGTTCGAGATCGCCGGGCTCGACGATCCGATGACCTTCGCGGCCCGTGAAGGACGCGAGGTCCGCGGGTACAGTCGCCCGTACCCTCGCCGCCTGCCCGGGCAGGAGATCGAGGCGGACGTAGCCGATGAGGCGCTGCACCGGCTGGACCACGGAGGCGACCGGGTCGTTCAGATACACCTGCACCACCTCGGTCCCCTCCCGGGTACCGGTGTTGCGGACGGTGCAGGAAAGCGCGAACTCGCCCTCCGTGGATGCCCGTCCGCGCCCCACGACGAGGTCGCTCCACTCGAAGGTGGTGTAGGTCAGACCGTGGCCGAACCCGAAGGCCGGGGTCGGGTCGATGCTGGAGACATCGCTGGAGTGGCCGAGCCGCGCCGCCAGGTACGTGGAGGGCTGGGACCCCGGGTGGCGCGGCACACTGACGGGCAGCCGGCCCGACGGTGCGACCCGGCCGCTGAGCACCGAGGCGATGGCCGTGGTGCCTTCCTCGCCGGGGAAGAACGACTGCACGACGGCTGCGGCCCGGTCCGCCGCCCGCCCGAGGGCGTAGGGGCGTCCGGCGAGCAGGGTGACGACGACGGGGGTGCCGGTGTTGAGGAGCGTGTCGAGCAGCTGCTGCTGCACACCGGGCAGCGCCAGGTTCTCCGCGTCGCAGCCCTCCCCGCTCGTGCCGCGGCCGAAGAGCCCGGCCCGGTCGCCGAGCGCGACGATCACGAGGTCGGCGCCTCCGGCCAGTTCGGCGGCTTCGGCGAAGCCGTCGGTGGCGGAGCCGTCGACGTCCGCACCCCGGGCGGTGACGATCTCACTGTGCGGGAACTCGGCCGCCAACGCCTGCCGGAGGGTCGGCAGTTCGATCCCGAGCGGGGTCCCGGGGTGCTGACCTCCGACGTGGACCGGGAAGGCGTAGCAGCCGAGGACGGCGGTGGGGGTGTCGGCGTTGGGCCCGATCAGGGCGATACGGGTGGGGGCACCGGCGGCCGGTCCGGCGGCCAGCGGAAGCGTGCCGTCGTTGCGCAGGAGTACGACGGCCTGTTCGGCGACCCGGCGGGCGAGCGCGCGGTTCTCGTCGGTGTCGAGCCGGACGGTGCCGCGCAGTGCCCCGGAATCCCCGGCCGCGGAGTCCTCCGCGCCCGGTGCGGTTCCGGCGAGCGCCGGGGGCACCGGACTCCAGTCGGGGTCCAGCAGCCCCAACTGGGCTTTCTGGACGAGCACTCGGCGTACCGCACGGTCCACCAGGGCCTCGGGCACGAGACCCTCCGCGATCGCGTCGCTCAACGGCCGGCCGAACGCCTTGACGGTGGGCAGCTCCACGTCCACCCCCGCGCCGAGTGCGGCACCGGCCGCCTCCCCGAAGGTCCCCGCCACGCCGTGCAGCGTCTTGAGGAACGCGATGCCGAAGTAGTCCGCGACGACGGTCCCGCCGAAGCCCCAGGTGTCGCGGAGCAGTCCGGTCAGCAGCAGTCCGTCGGCCGCCGAGGGGATCCCGTCGGTGTCGGTGTAGGCGTGCATGACGGACCGTACGCCGCCTTCGCGCACGGCCATCTCGAACGGCGCCAGGATGATGTCGGCCCGCTCGCGCGCCCCCATGCCGACGGGGGCGAGGTTGCGGCCCGCCCGCGAGGCGGAGTACCCCGCGAAGTGCTTGAGCGTGGCGACGACACCGGCCGACTCCAGGCCCCGCACATAGGCGGTGGCGACCGTTCCGACGAGATAGGGGTCCTCGCCGATCGTCTCCTCGACGCGGCCCCAGCGTGCGTCGCGTACGACGTCGAGGACCGGGGCGAGGCCCTGGTGCACGCCGACCGAGCGCATGTCGCGGCCGATCGCGGCGGCCATCTCGCGGACCAGCGCCGGATGGAAGGTGGCGCCCCAGGACAGCGGGACCGGGTAGGCGGTCGCACCCCAGGTGGCGAAGCCCGCGAGACATTCCTCATGGGCGAGCGCCGGGATGCCGAATCGATTCGCCCGCGCGATCCGCTCCTGGGTGCGCGACAGCGAGAGCGCACCGACGGCCGGATCGACCGGCGCCGTACCGAACGGGCGGGTCAGCTGGCCGAGGCCGTGCGGGAGGAGGTCGTCGAGGGCGACGGCCTCCTCCATGTCGTGCTGGTACGGGGCGACTTCGGCGCCCTCGTCGGAGGCGCCCACCCAGACGCCGAAGAGCTGGGAGATCTTCTCCTGGAGGGTCATCGCGGCGATCAGGGCGTCGGCCCGGGCCTCGGGAGCGAGGGTCGGGTCGCGCCACGGCGCAGCGCGGGAAGCCCGGGCACCGGGGACAGGCGCGTGGGAGTCCGTGGCCTCGGCGGGTGTCTGCACGCCGGCGTTGTCGATGTTGGCGGTCACTTTCCTCCGACCCCCATCAGCCCCTGGACCAGGGCACGACGGGCGAACAGGTAGACGATCAGGATGGGGAGCATGGACAGGACGACTGCGGCGAGCAGGCCGGGGGTGTCGACTCCGTGTTCCGTCTGGAAGTCGTAGAGACCCATGGTGATCACCTTGGTCTCGGCGGACTGCGTCAGGACGAGAGGGAAGAGGAAGCCGTTCCACGCCTGGAGCGCGGAGAAGACGATGATCGTCGAGACACCGCTCTTCGACAGCGGCAGCACCAGCTGGAAGAACACCCGCCGGGACGAGGCACCGTCGATCGTCATCGCCTCGTACAGATCGGGTGTGATGTCACGCATCACACCCGTGAGGATCAGGGCGCACACCGGCATCGCGAAGGCCGCGGTCGGCAGGATGACGCCGATGAGGTTGTCGTAGAGACCGGCCTCGCTGATGACGAAGAACATCGGGACGATGACCGCCTGCGAGGGGATCGCCAGGCCCAGGAGGAACAGCCGGAACACCGCGGTGGTCGCCCGGCCGCGGCTCCTGACGATGGTGTACGCCAGGGGCGGCACGAGGAGCACGACGATGCCGACCACACACACGGTGACGATCACCGTGTTGAGGAAGTACTGCGCGAAGCCGCTGTTGAGGTCGTTGATGTAGTTGTCGAGCGTGAAGTGCTCGGGAAAGGCCAGCGGGCCGTTCGCCGCGTAGTCGGGGCGCGACTGGAACGTGGCGACGAGCATCACGTACAGCGGCAGCCCGACCACGAGGAGCCAGACCAGCGAGCCGAATCCGGCGAAGTAGTTGGGACGGCTCTTCCTCACAGTCCCTCCATGGTGCTGCGCATCTTGTCGTAGCCCGAGAGCCGCACCACGATCAGCGAGATGACCGTGGAGACGAGGACCAACAGGAGGGCGATGGCGGACGCCGCTCCGTAGTCGAAGCTCTTGAACGCCTTCTGGTACATGTAGTAGGCGCTGATGGTGGTGTCGCTGCCCGGTCCGCCCTGGGTCAGGATGAGGACGGTGTCGAAGGTCGTGAGTCCGCCGACCACCATCAGGATCATCGAGGTGATGATCGAGTTGCGCAGCTGCGGCAGCGTGATGTGGAAGAACTGCCGCACCGTGCCGGCGCCGTCGATCTGCGCCGCCTGGTAGAGGACCGGCGGCACCGCGCGCGCCGCGCCCTGGTAGATCAGCGTGTGGAGCGGCGTGAACTGCCAGGTGCTGACGAAGACGAGGACGCCGATCGCGCTGGACTGCATCCCGAACAGGTTGCCGTCGCCGAACAGCCACGTGGCTTGGGCGGGAACCCCGAAGTTGGGGTCGAGGACGGCGCGCCACAGCACGGACACGGCCGCGATGGACAGCAGCATCGGGACGAAGTAGATGGCGGACAGGACGGCCCGGTTGCGCTGGTGCCCCGCCGCCCAGACACCGAGCAGGATGCTGAGCGGTGTCTGGACGACGACCCCGAGCACGGTGAGCAGGACGCTCAGCCAGAGGCTCTTGATCATGACGGGGTCGTCGAGGAGCTTCTTCCAGTTGTCGAGGCCGGCGAACTCCGGGTCGCTCAGCCCGTCCCAGCTGGCGAAGGAGAGTACGGCGACCATGATGAGCGGGACGATGGCGAAGAGGCCGAAGAAGACGGCGGCGGGGGCCGCCCAGAGGAATCCCGGGCGGCCCGCTCCGATGCCTGACGGGCCGGCGGGCCGACCGGTCCGCCCGGCCTTCTCACTGTCCGCGGAGGCTGTGGCAGGTGGGGTCATGTGATGTGTTCCGCGTCCGGATGTCAGGGAGCTCACGAGGTCGGCAGAGCCTGCATGGCCTCGATGAAGGCGTCCTCGTCCATCGAGCCGTTGAAGAACTGCTGGAGGGACTGGTGCATCGTGGTGGCCGCAGACTGGGGGTACGCCTGGTCCCAGGACAGCTGGAACGCCGGGGCCGCCCTGACCAGGTCGTACTGGAACTTGGCGAACTCGGGGCTGGCGGCGGTGTCCAGGAAGCCTTCGGTGTTGGTCGTGGTCGGCAGGTTGCCGATGCCGAGCTGCGCCTTGACGAACTGGTCCGAGTACATGAGCTTCAGGAACTCGGCGACGACCTGCGGGTGCTTCGTCTTCTTCAGTACGGAGTAGAAGTTGTTGGTGTTGCCGACGATGTTCGCCTGGTCGCCCTTACCGCCCTCGACGGACGGGAACGCGCTGTAGCCGAGGTCGTTCTTCGCGAACTCGGGGTGCGCGTCCTGCTGGGTCGAGTACTCCCACGAGCCCATCAGCTCGAAGGCGGCCTTGCCGGTCGCCAGGAGTGTGGGTGAACCCTGGTCGGTGAACTTCACCGAGTCGTAGTTGGTGCCGAACGCCCCGGCGTCCACCAGCTCCTTGATCTTGCTCAGTGCCTTCCTGCTGTCGGGGCTCGCCCAGGCGTCCTGGTCGCCGTCCAGGGCCTTCTGGAAGAGCTCGGGCCCGGCGATGCGGTCGTAGAGGTACTCGAACCACATCAGCGTCGGCCACCGGTCGCCGCCGCCCAGCGCGATCGGGGTGACGCCGTCGGCCTTCAGCGTCTTGACGGCCGAGAGCAGGTCGTCCCAGGTCTTCGGCGCCTCGACACCGGCCTCCTTGAGGACCTTGCCGTTGTTGAACAGCAGCACGGGCTGCGTGCCACGCATGGGGACGCCGTACGACGTGCCGTCGAGCACCGCGCTGTTGAACACGGACGGCAGGAACTTCGCCTTGAGGTCGGGGTCCTTGGCGATGAAGCCGTCCAGCGGGAGCAGCAGGCCCGCGTCGACGAACGGCTTGATGCTGCCGCCGCCCCAGTTGAAGAAGACGTCGGGCGCCTGCTTGCTGCTGATGATCGTCTGCAGCTTGGCCTGGTAGTCGGCGCCCGGGATCGTATCCAGGACGACCTTCACCTTCGAGGTCTTGTTGAAGGTGGCGACGAGTTCCTTCTCCACCTTGTTCGTCGCGTCCCCGTAGACCAGGACGTGGACGGCGTCGTCCCCGCCGGCCGCGTCGGACCCTCCTCCGCAGGCGGACAGGGACAGCACCAGGGCCAGCGCGGCACCACCGACGACAGCGGACCGCAGGAACCGTGCGCGTTGCTTCATCGACTCGCCTCTCGAAACATTTTCGGTACGATTACCGAAACTTCCTGAGTCGGGACGCTAGGACTCCTCATCTGGGGGGTCAACCCTCGGTCACCGCGTTATCAAAGCGTTACGCCTCGGCGGCAGTTGTTTCGTGCTTTATGCTCCTCGCCATGCGCGATGACGAGGAAATGGGCCGCATCACCCTCGCCCAGGTGGCCCAGCAGGCCGGCGTCTCCATTTCGACAGTTTCGAAGGTCCTCAACGGGCGGCAGGACGTGGCGCCGCCCACGAGGGTCAAGGTGGAGCGTCTGCTGGAGGCCCATGCGTACCGGCGCACCACGCGGTCGGCCCGCGAGGCGCCGCTCATCGAGATCGTGTTCCACGAGCTGGAGAGCATCTGGGCGATGGAGCTGATCCGGGGCGTGGAGAACGTCGCCAAGGCCCACAACGCCGGGGTCGTCCTCACCGAGAGCGGAACCCGGCACTCGCCCAGTCCGGACTGGATGGAGGCGATGCTCCAGCGCCGGCCGCTCGGCGTCGTCCTGGTCTTCTCCGCACTGCCCAGCGAGGTGAAGCAGCAGCTCAGGGCGCGTTCGATCCCGTTCGTCATCATCGACCCGGCGGGCGACCCCGACCCCGACGTACCGTCGGTCGGCTCGGCCAACTGGAACGGCGGACTCGCCGCCACCCGCCATCTGATCGAGTGCGGGCACCGGCGCATCGGGATCATCACCGGGCCCGAGGACATGCTGTGCTCCCGGGCCCGGCTCGACGGCTACCGGTCGGCGATGAGCATGGCCGGGCTGGAGGTCGACCCCGAGCTCATCCTGTTCGGCGACTTCCACGTGGAGGGCGGATACGACCGCGCCGCCGAGATGCTGTCCCGGCCGCAGCGGCCCACCGCGATCTTCGCGGGCAGCGACCTCCAGGCGCTCGGCGTCCTGGAAGCCGCCCGGGTGAACGGGCTGCGCGTGCCGCACGACCTCTCGGTGGTCGGCTACGACGACGTGTCCATCGCCCGCTGGGCCAGCCCCGCCCTGACCACGGTCCACCAGCCGCTGCGTCAGATGGCGGAGGAGGCGGCGCAGATGCTGATGCGACTGCGGGCCCAGGAACCGGTGTCGACGCGGCTGGAGCTGGCCACCACTCTGGTCGTACGCAAGAGCACGGCGCCACCGCCCGAGGAGGACTGAGCCGTGCCGGGCCGGAACTTGAGGTGGCCCCGGACCGTTCCCCTAACGGCTCGGTCTCGGACCGCGTTTAGGTCCTTTGACATAGGTATCTCTCCATACTTATGATGCCCGTATGTCTGGCCCCAGCGCGTCCGAACAGGACATCCGGTCCATCGCCTCGGCGATGACCGCTGCCCTGCCCGCGCTGCACCGGGCGCTCGACCGGCGCCTCGCCCAGGACATCCCGTACCCCAAGCTCCCCGAGGGGCAGCTGGCGCTGCTGCGACTCGTCGGCGACCGCGAGGCCATCACCGTGCGCGCGGCAGCCGACGAACTGCTGATGAAGCCGAACAACGTGAGCGCACTGGTCACCCAGCTGGCGGCCCAGGGGCTGCTGGAGCGCAGGCAGGACCCGGCCGACAAGCGGATCGCCCATCTGCACCTCACGGCCGAGGCCCGGCGGCGCATCGCCGCCGTCGGGGCGCTCATGGACGGGTATGTGGCCGAGGCCCTGTCGGCACTGACCGACGGCGATCTCGATGCGATCGGCTCCGCCCTCGGTGCGCTCCAGGGACTGGCGCGGCACATTCACGCCGCCTCGCACTGACGACGCCCGCGCGGCCGTCGGTCCCTCTCCCGTCGCTCCACCCTTTTTCAGGAAGCAAGGCATCCGCATGCCCTCCACCACTGCCGTGGACCACTCCCCCCTGCCCACCCCCGACCGGCCCGATGCCCCGGCCGGCCGTCGCGGCAACCCCTGGCTGACGCTGATAGCCGTCGCCTTCGGGCTGTTCATGGTCGGCCTCGACGGTTCCGTCGTCGCGATCGCCAACCCGGAGATCGGCCGGGACCTGAACGCGTCCACCGCCGATCTGCAATGGGTCACCAACTCCTATCTCCTCGCGCTGGCCGCCGCGTTGATCCTCGGCGGAAAGCTCGGGGACCGCTTCGGCCGGCGTACGTACTATCTGGTCGGCGTCGCCGGCTTCACCGTGGCCTCGATCGCCATCGCGCTCGTCGGCTCCATCGAAGGCGTCATCGCCTTCCGTGCCCTTCAGGGCTTCTTCGGCGCACTGCTGATGCCCAACACGCTCGGTCTGCTGCGTGCGGTGTTCCCGCCGAAGAAGTTCGGCATGGCCGTGGGCATCTGGGCGATGGTGTCCTCCGTGTCCACCGCGCTCGGCCCGATCGTCGGAGGACTGCTCGTCGAGCACGTCACCTGGGAGTCGGTCTTCTTCATCAACCTCCCCATCGGCATCGTCGCGCTCGCGTTCAGCGCGTTCGTCCTGCCGCAGAGCAAGAACCCGGCCGGCGAGCAGCGCTTCGACGTCCCCGGCGTGATCCTGCTGGCGCTCGGTCTGCTCGTCCTCGTCTTCGGCGTCGTCAAGGGCGAGACGTGGGGCTGGAGTTCGGGCTCGACACTGGCCACCCTCGGTGCGGGTGTGGTCCTGCTCGTGGTGTTCTGCTGGTACGAGACCCGCGTGGCACACCCCCTGCTGCCCATGCGGCTGTTCCGCAGCCCCGCGCTGGCCATCGGCACGGTCATCACGGCGGTCAACTTCTTCGTCCTGCTCGGCGTGATCTTCTTCGTCATGCTGTACCTCCAGAACGTCCGCGGCTTCACCCCCGTCGAGGCGGGCATCCGGACCCTGCCGCTGAGCCTCGCCTCGGTCGTCGCCGCGCCCCTTGGGGCCAAGGTCACGGAGAAGTTCGGTGCCCGGCTGTCCATGCCGCTGGGCATGGTGCTCCAGGCCGCCGCCTCCTTCGGACTGCTGGGCTGGGGCGTGCACTCCTCGTACGCCGCTATGTGGCCGCCCTTCATCGCGCTGGGCCTCGGCGTCGGCATGGTGATGGCCGCCTCGTCCGATGCGATCGTGGGCAACGCCCCCGTGCGGGACGGCGGCGTGGCGGGCGGTCTGCAGGCCACCGCGCTGCAGGTCGGCGGGGCGCTCGGCACCTCCGTACTGATCTCCCTGATCAGCAGCCGGGTCGGCTCGACCCTGACCGGCGAACTCACCTCGGCCGGGGTCCCCGGTCCCATGGCCGAAGGACTGCACGAGGCCAAGGACGCGGTGGCCATGGGAGTTTCACCGGTCTCCGGTGACATGCCCGCCCAGCTGAAGGCCGCCGTGATCGAAGGCAGCGGGCAGGCGTTCATGAACGGCGTGCACACCGCCGCGCTCGTCACGGGCGTGCTCTGTGCGGCCGGCGCGGTCCTCGCCGCGGTCGGCGTCCGACGCGACCCGGAGGCTCCCGCCCCTCACTGAGGGCAGTGGGCGGGCGGCCCGGCCGGTGGTACGCGTTCGTGGGGACGGACACGCACCACCGGCCGGGCCTTTTCGCTGAGCCGGCCGTGCGGCCCCCGGGGCGATGTGTACCGGGCCGGGCCGGTATCCGCCGCGTGGATGCGAGACATCACGACATTGAATGGCCCGAACGGTTCCCACCGGGGGTCCTCCTGCCGCACTGTGTGATCCATCTCGCGTCCGGCCGTCCGGACGCCTCCGGAGCCCTCACCCAGGAGTCGACGATGACCACGCCCGCCACCCCAGCCAGAACCACCGTTCCCGCGCCTTCCGTGCGGGAACCGTTGATCAGTGGTCTGATCGGCGGAGCGATCGGGGCGGTGATGAGCGCGGGCATCAACTACCTGCTGGTGGGCATGCCGGACAGCGAAGGGGTCAACGCCGTCAACCACGCGATCTCGGGGCTGATGACGGGCTTCCTCGCCGGCTTCGCAGGACTGCTCGCGTATCAGCGCAAGGCGGCGGCCCTGGCCCGGAAGACGGCGGCCGAAGTCCCGCCGGAGCAGTGACGCGGCCTGCCGCTCAGGGGAGCTGGTCGGGGCGTACGACTCCGAGGATGTACATCGAGCCCGCGTCGGCGACGGTGATGTTCCGGCCCGGCCGCGGTGCGTGGATGATCGATCCGCCGCCGATGTACATGCCCACATGGCTGGCGTCCCGGTGATAGATGATCAGGTCGCCGGGACGCATGGTCTTGACTCCGATGCGCGGCAACTGGCGCCACTGTTCCTGCGAGGTACGGGGTATGGGCCGCTTCGCCGCGGCCCATGCCTGAGAAGTGAGCCCGGAGCAGTCGTAGGAATCGGGGCCCTCCGCGGCCCACTCATAGGGTTTGCCGAGCTGCTCGCCCGCGAACGCGACGGCTGTCGCACCCTGCTCACTCGCCTTTCCCCTGACGTCCTTGAGCGAGCCGGACCGCAGATACGCCGCGTGCGCTTCGTCCGCGGCGTCCTTCTGCATCTCCAGCAGCCGTCTGCGCTCCTTCTCCTCCAGCCGCGCCTCCAGTACTTTCGCCGTGGCGATGCGCTTCTCGATGCGCTTCCGGGCATCCGCCCCGGCCTTCCTGCTGCCCTGGAGCTTCTTCAACTGAGCCGATGCCGCCGCGGACTTCACGCGAAGTTCCTTCTGGACGCGGGTCTGCTCACGCAGCAGTCCGTCGACGCCGTGCTGGGCCTGGCGCGCCCGGCCGACCTCGTCGAGGATGTCGTCGGGATCGGCGCTCAGCAGCAGCTGGACATCGAGGGGCAGGCCACCACTGCGGTACTGGGCACGGGCGGCGGCTCCCATGCGTGACGCCAGCCGCTCCAGCGCGATCCTGCCCGCCGCGACGTCCTCGGCGAGTGCGGCCACCCGGGCGGACTGCTTGCCGGCCCGCTCCTCCGCCGCGTTGTACGAGTCCGTGGCCACCTCGGCGTCGTGGTACAGCCGGTCCAGCTCGTCGCGCACCTCGGCCAGGGTCGTGGGCCGGCCTGGGCCGGGGGCCGGCGAGGGCACCGCCGTCGCCGAACCCTGCGCCGTCGCGGCGACGAGGCAGAGGACGACCGCGGTCACCGCCGTCCGGCCACCCTTGCCGATGACTTTTCGCATCACCTTGATGACACTCCGTCACGAATAGGGGACGTGGGCGTCATGCCGCCGTGCGGCACAACGGGCCGAGCGGGTCGGGACGCCACCCGGCTCGCCCCTACAACGTGCCTGCGGGACACAGCGGTTCAAGGGACGGACAAACGGCTGCGAGGCGCCGGGATCAGCGGGCGTCTGCGACCTGCGGTCCGAGACTCGCGCGGAGGCGTGCCGCCTCGTCGGTCATACCCAGCCTCAGACAGAGGGCGAGCGACCGCTCCCAGCAGGCACGCGCCCACGAAGCGTGCCCCACCAGGTCCAGGGCGTCGCCGAGCATCTGGTTGGCATGGGCCTCGCCCCGCTCGAAGTTCATCTCCCTGGCCAGGGCGATCGCCTGCTCGGCGAAGCGGGCGGCCATCTGCGGCTGTCCGAGACTCAGGTACGCCTCGGCGCCCCTGATCAGGTTCGCGCAGCGCACGAAGGACTGCCCGTTCGGGCCGAGACGGGCCAGGCACTCCTCGAACCGGCTCAACGCCTCCGCCGGCCGCCCCAGACCGAGCAACACCTGACCGATGCGGTAGTGCGCGTAGGCCCAGCCCTGCTGGTCGCCAAGACTCTCGTACAGGTCCAACTGCCTCAGGGCAGTGTCGAGAAGCAACTCGTCCACCTGCCCGAGCTGCACGCGCTGCAGGATGACGTTGCCCATGGCGAGCGCCTCGACTGACCTGTCCTCCGCCGCACGTGCCTCGGCGACGGCGCGCAGTCCCAGCTCCAGCCCACCCCCCTCGTAGCCCCGCTTCCTTGCCAGGAGCCCCGCGACGTTCAGCGCCATGGCATGCACCGTGTGGTCCTCGGTCCCCACCGAGAGCTCCAGCGCGCGGCTCGTCACCTCATGCGCGTTCTCCAGTTCCTCCGTCTGCATCAGCGCACCGCCGAGCATGTAGCAGATCCGTCGCTCCGCACGCCGGTCGCCCGCTCGGCGTGCGGCGTCGGCCACGGTGCGGGCGACAGGGATGACATCGCGCCAGCGGTGCTCGGACATCAGCAGGGGGTCGAGGGCCAGAATCAGATCGGCGGCACCCGCCGGGGCCGTCCGGGCGATCTGTGCCACGAATTCCAGCGCCGGATCCAGCTGCCGGGCGCCCCAGGCGCCGGCCTGCTCCTCGTCGGAGAAGGTCACACCCCGGTGCTCCGTGGGGAGGAGCGACACGGGAACCTTGTGCCCCGGGCGGATCAGACTGTACGCATTGCGGGCCGTGGCCAGCAGCAGATCCAGCAGACCTGCCAACGCCCCCTCCCGCGCCGCGGCCGACTCCTCCTCCTGGGCGCGCTGGCGTGCGAACAGCCGCAGCAGATCGTGAAAGCGGTAACACCTGCGGGCCGTCGACTCCAGCATGCCGACATCGATCAGCGATTCGAGCAGCGACTCCACCTGCTCCTGGGGCCGGCCGAGCACGGCCGCCGCTTCGACCAGGGTGAGGAGACCGGGCGCCGGCAGGGACAGCAGACGGAACGCGCGCGCCTGTTCCGCGTCGAGTTCGCCGTAACCGAGCCGGAAGCACGCCTCGACTCCCAGGCCCTCCAGACGCAGCTCGCTGATGCGCTGCCGCTCGTCCTTGAGCTGGTCGACCGTATCGGTCACCGTCCAGTCCGGGCGGACCGCGAGCCTGCTGGCCACGATGCGCACGGCGAGCGGATGCCCGCCGCACAGGTCGACCACCCGCAGGATCGCGAGGCGTTCGCCCTCGGTGCGTGAGCCGCCGAGGATGCGGGTGAAGAGAGCCGCCGCCACCTGGGGCCGGAACACCTCGACAGCGACATGGGTGACACCGGAGAGGGACGCGAGCGCGGAACGGCTCGTCACGACGGCGGCGCAACCACCGGAGCCGGGCAGGAGCGGACGTACCTGCTCGGCGTCACGGGCGTTGTCGAGCACGACGAGGACCCGGCGCCCTGCCAGGACCGAGCGGTAGAGCGCCGCCCGCTCCACCGTGCTGTCCGGCATGCCCTGGTCCTTCTCCCCCAGGGCGCGCAGGAATCCGGCGAGGACGGCCGACGGGTCGGCCGGTGAGCCGTCCGCCCCGCGCAGGTCCACGTAGAGCTGCCCGTCGGGGAAGTGCCCGCTCATCGCGTGGGCCGCGTGCACGGCGAGTACGGTCTTGCCCGCTCCGCCCATGCCGGTGAGAACGGCGATCGGAACGGCCGTGCCGGACGTACCCGAAAGGGCCGCGGTCACGCGCGCGGTCTCCGTCTGGCGGCCGGTGAAGTCGGTGAGGTCCGAGGGTAGTTGGGCAGGCCGTACGGCAGCGGTCCGTGGTTCGGCCGCCGTTCGGGGTGCGGCGAGCGACGGGTCGGCCGCGAGGAGCTGCCGGTGCAGATCACGGACTGCCGGGCCCGGTTCGATGCCGAGTTCGGCGATCAGGATGCGCCGGGTGTCGTGGTAGACGGCGAGCGCTTCGGCCTGCCGGTCGCAGCGGTAGAGCGAGAGCATCAGGAGTAATCGGAGCCGTTCACGCAGCGGATGGGCCGCGGCCAGCGTGATCAGTTCCGGTACGACGTCGCTGTGGCCGCCCAGTTCCACGTCCAGTTCGACGCGGATCTCGGTCGCGCTGAGCCGCAGCTCGGTGAGCCGGGCCCGCTCCGCTTCGGCCGAGGCGCCGGGCACGCCGGCCAGCGGGTCCCCCTTCCAGGCGTCGAGCGCGGATCGCAGCAGGTCTCTCGCGGCCCGGTGGGCGCCCTGCGTTCTGAGCTCCCTGGCTTCGTGCAGCCGGGACTCGAAGACGGTGAGATCAAGCGCGCCGTCGGGGATGTGGAGGGCGTATCCGCCGGCCACCGAGACCAGGACGCCGGGCGGCCGGTTCTTCGCCCGGTCCGGTTCGAGCACCGCGCGCAGGCGGGAGACATAGGTCCGCAGTACGGATACGGCGCCCGTGGGCGGGTCCTCGTCCCATACCGCGTCGACGAGTTCGTCCACGGAGGCCGGCCGGCCCTGCCTGAGCAGCAGCAGCGCCAGCACGGCCCGCTGCTGCGGTGAGCCCAGCGGCACCGCGTTCTCGCCCCGCCATGCCTGAAACGGACCCAGGACCGTGAACCGGAGACCGGTAACGCCCGTTGCTGCCATTGATGTTCGCGCCCCCCACAGAAGCGATCTTCTGGGGGGACGTTAGCGGTCCGGTGAACCGCCGCAAGGGGGGCGTCTTCAGCAGGTTCGCCGCCGCGTGGGCGCAGAATGCCTCTTCAGCTCCATATGTCAGCACATTCGGTGTGCGGTGAGGGGGGACCGTGAGGCGATCGTCACAGAGCGCACGTGTCCTGCGACACTGTCACAGGGTGCACGCGTCCTGCGACACAGCAGATACCCCACCCGCTCCCACCCGGTCGTCGGCCTCCGGGCCGGCGAAGTACCGTCTGACCAGGCGCATCGCCTCGGCGTGCGGGGGGCCGAGCCGACGCTTCCCGGCCAGATGGGCCCACAGGTGGAGCAGTTCGCGGCCATGCGCCGCAGCGGCCCGCTCGTCGGGCAGCCGCTCCCACGCCGCTGTCGCGCGCAGGACGTCGTCCGCGGCGCGTGCGTCCCCCAGCCCGCAGCGAATCCGGGCGACGCCCATGGCCAGCGACGTGGCGAGGCGGTGGTCACCGGCGAGATGGGCGACGTACGCCTCCATCGCCCGCGCCTCAAGGGCCTCCGGATGCCCCGGCCCGTGGTCACTGGCGAGACGTTCGCGCAGTGCGGCGGCGAGGACACCCGCGTGTTCCGCGTCGCCTCCGTCGACGGTTTCCCTGATGCGTCGTACGCGCTCGGCGACCGGGGGCGGGACCGGTTCGGAACGGAATCCCGCGGCGCTTTCGCCGTAGACGTCGGCGTCGGCGTCGGCGTCGGCGAGGGCTGTCGCGGCGCTCTCGGTACGGCCGTGGCTCCCGCTCTCGCTCCCGTTCCGTTTCCCGTTCCCGTTCCCGTACTCGTACTCGTACTCGTCGGGATCGGGATCGGGATCGGGGATGCGGCTGGAGCCGTCCGGTGCCACTTCGATCCGCAGGGTGTGGGCGGCCGGGCGGTCGAAGACGGTGGCGCGCACCGGACCCCGGTGGTCGCGCGCGTGGCGCTGAAGGAGGTCGAGGATCGCCTCGTGGACGGACTGCCCCTCGCCCACGTCGACGCGTTCCCCGTTCAGGACGGCGGCGCGTTCGTCGGAGACGTACACGTCGAAGAGGAGGGGAGCGAGTGCGGGCTCCGACGGGCCGGGGCGGTCGAGGGCGGTGAGCTCTGGCATGCGGGAATCCCTTCGCCGGGTGTGAACGGGCGCTGTGGTGCGTTCACGCTCCTCGACGGATGTGCGGCGCCACCGGTTCAACGCGGCCTCGACGAACACGCGTCGCTCCTCCCGATGTCCTCGTCCGGCATTGAACCGGAAGCCGGGAGCGATGCGTGGTGGCTGTCCGACACCGGCCGTACGGCCCCGGACACCGAGACGTGGAGGCACATCGTGGCTGACCTGGAACAGCGGGAGGACCGTGCGTACCAGCGGGGAACGACGGGCTTCGTCCCCTGGCTGATGACCCTGATGGCCCTGACACCGTTGGTACTTGCCGCCGTCTGGCTGGGTGGCAGCCTCGGCGTCGCGCTGATCGGCGACGGCTGGAATCCGCCGCCGTTCGCCCTGGACTCCCTGTCCACTCTGGTCCATGGCGGTACGGCCGCACTGTGGCCCGGTGCTCCGACGGGTGCGGTCGTGGCGGGCATCGCGTCCCTGGCCGGCGCTCTGTTCGGGGTGGCCGCCCTGGGATTCTTCGCGGCGGACCCGGTGCTCGCGTCCGTCTCCGCCCGCAGGGCGGCGCAGGCCCAGGTGTCCGGGAACGGCACGGACGTCGCCGGCATGCCGCTGCCCGAACACCGGTCCGAGGCCGTCGGTGCGCCCTCCCCGGCCGAGCAGGTGGCGCGCGTGCCCGCACCTGACCGGGGCCCCGGCACCCGGGTGCCGGCCACTACCGTCTCCTGAGCCCGCGCGTGACCGCACCCCTCGGACCCTCCCCCGCCGCCCCACCGGTGGCCCGGATCGGTGACATCGACGTGCTGCGCGGCTTCGCCCTGCTCGGCATCCTGCTGATCAACGCACAGCTCATGGCCGGCCCCGCCACCACGCTCGGCGGCGGGGCGTCCGCCGGTCTCGCGGACCGGGGCGCCGCCTGGGTGGTGACAGCCCTGGTCGCCGGGAAGTTCTATCTGCTCTTCTCGTTCCTCTTCGGCTACGGCTTCACCTTGCAGCAGCGTTCCGCCGAGCACGCGGCCGTCGCGTTCGGGCCCCGCCATCTGCGCAGGACCGCCGCCCTGTTCCTGCTCGGCCTCGCCCACGCCGTGCTGCTGTACCCGGGCGACATCCTGATGACGTACGCGGTCCTGGGGCTCGTACTGTTCGCGCTCCGCGCGGTCCCGCCCCGGACGCTGCTGCGGATCGCGGCCGGGCTCCTCGGCACACTCGTCCTCCTGTTCCTCGTCCACGGACTGTTCGCCCTCGCGCTGACCGAACCTGAGCGGACCGGGGACGCCGCCACCACGACTGCGGGCCCCACGGCGGACCTCGTGGCGGCGTACCGGGGCGGCCCCGGCTCGGTGCTGCTGGCGAACCTGCGGCTGCTGCCGGAGTTCCTGGGCGCGAACATGCTCTACTCCGCCGATCTGCTGGCGGCGTTCCTCGTCGGCCTCGCAGCCGGCAGGTGGCGGGCGTCGGCCGACCCGGGCCACCACCGGGGCCGTATGCGGCGCATCGTCCGCCGCGGGCTGCCGTTCGGGCTGGCCGGCGGGCTCTTCATGGCGGCGTGCACGCACGGCCCGCTGGACAGCGGCTGGTTCCACATCGGCCGGGCAGCGGGCGTCCTGACGGCTCCCGCCCTCACCGCCGCGTACGCCTGCGGGGTGCTCCTGCTCGTACGCACCCCGGCCGGCCGGAAGCTCGCCCGGGCACTCGCGCCCGCCGGGCGGATGTCGCTCACCAACTATCTGACGCAGTCGTTCGTACTGGCCCTCGTCTTCACCGGCTACGGACTCGGTCTGTACGGCCGGATCGGCACCGCGACCGTACTGGCGGGCTGCCTGGTGCTGTACGCCGTCCAACTCGCCCTGAGCGCGCTGCTGCTGAAGCACCTCCGGAGCGGGCCGGCCGAGTACGTGCTGCGCGCGGCAACCCGGGGCGGCTTCCCGCAGCGAACGCGGTAGCCGCCCCGGGGATCATCCGCCGTAGGTGTCCGTCACGGGTACGTCCTTGGGCCGGTGCGCCCCGGGCTTGCAGCCTGCGAACGGACCGGAGGGGTCCCGCAAGGCCGACATCACGTGCGTGAGGTAGTCCCGGTGCCAGACGGCGGGGCCGGTCAGCCCGGCACCCGGGTCGGTGAGTTCCTGCCAGGCCATCCACAGCCCGTAGAGCTGCGCCACCGCCTCCTCGTGCTCCCACCACCGGGCGCACCAGGGCGCGGACGAGGTGGTCTCCCTGCCGTAGACCGGGATCAGCAGATGCTTCACCCACCGGCTCAGAAGAGTCAGCGCCTCGTCATGCATCGGACCGTCCATGTACACGATGAACTGGGGTCCCTGCTGTGTTGTCCCGGCCGGTTCGGCACTCTCGACGGCACTGGTCATCCGGGGTCGCCTCTCACAGGTTGCTGGGCACATCGGTGATCGATACCGGCACTACGCGCGGAACGCGCGGGCGGTTCAGTCCGGGCCGTTCGCGGGACGCGCACCTGAACCGCCATGGCCCGGTATCCGTCGTGTGCGTGCACACCAGCTCACGAGCAGCGCACCGGCTCCCGTGTCTCCGCCTCGGTCGCTGTGCCCTCCACTCAAGTGGTCGCACGCCATATGTGAGCCCCCGATGGGCCGGCCGTGCCAATCACCGCCCCACGTAGCCGACTGAAAGGAACACCGTCATGGTCGCCTCACAAGGAGACGGGGAGATCCGAGCCTCCGGTCCCGACCCCGTGAAGACGGCGGTGGAACTGATACTCAAAGACCTCCTGGAGCTCCAGGACCGCCTGAAGCACCAGGAGCGGCGCGGAGCGGTCCGCCCCGAGGAACCTGCCCGGACAGAGGAGAACGCGACCACCGGCCGCGGTACGAGTGCGCCGGACAACTCGACGTCCACCGACACCGAGAAGCTGATCGCGTACGTCATCCAGAAGCTCCGGGACATGCTCTCGCCTCCGGCGCGGCAACAGCCCGGACAGCAGCAGGCACCGGCTCAGGCCCCGGACCGGTCCGAGGAGCTCTACACCGACCAGAACAGGGGCAAGGCCGCGACCGTCGCCGAAGCGGTCGAGGCCATCCTGGCCGAGCACCCTGCGCTGGTGGAGATGTACCACAACGGTCAACTTCCCAGAACACAGAGGCTCGTCGAGCATGCGGCCCACCCCCCGAGCGAGCGCACCCAGATCTCGGCGGCTGCTGCCCTTACGTCGTCGCCGCCGGTCAGTGCCGTCGGCCCTCAGCTCGGCGGCGAAGACGCACAGGCCGACCCGGACGCGGGTCTCAGCTACCTCGCCGTCGACGACATGCTGGACGACTACTACGACACAACGCCTGACACCCCCATCGACCCGGCGTCTGATACCCAGCACTCGCAGGTCGTCCGAGCAGCGGCTCTCAGGGCTCCTGGCTCGCCTGGTTCGCCACCGGTCACGCCCGCCGTGCACACTCCCCCGGTCGCCGTCGCGCCGACCCGGCCGTCATCCGCTACGCCAGGCCATTAGACAACCGGATGGGCGGGAGCACCCCCACCAGGGTCCTCCCGCCCCTCCAGCCGTCTGCACGTGCCGCACCCACCCACGCGCCCGCCCGAAGGACTCAGACCGACTCCAGCGCCTCCCCCGCATCCCCCGCCTTCGTCAGGGCGACCTTCGACCACGACTGCGCGGCCCGGTCCGTGATGGCTGCCACCTCCGCCTTCGCCGCCGCCGAGATGCGGCCCGCGTCGGGCTCCTTGTACCAGGGGCGGAGCCGGATCAGCGCGGGCCGGACACCGGTAGCGAGCAGCAGTGCCGTGCCCTTCGGCAGGGCCCGTATCCGGTCCGGCGGCAGCACCTGCTCCTGGCGGTACGAGGTGGAGCGGGAGGACCCGTCCTTGCCCCTGGAGACGCTGACGGTGCTCACGTCGTGCTGGCCCACCAGTTTGGAGATCTTCTCCACGAAGTCCGCGTCGTCCAGCCCGGCGCCGAGCAGCTTCACCGTGGCCGCGCTCCACAGCGCGTCCATACCGGCATCGCCCCATACGCGCGCTCCCTGGCGGTAACTCTGCAGCAGAGTCACCACGTTGATGCCACGGGAGCCGAAGTGACTGTAGAGGTCCGGGAGATCGGCGATACGGCAGACGTTCGCCGCCTCGTCGAGCACCGCAGTCATGGGCGGGTCCAGCCGGCCACCCATCCGCTCGGCGGCGACGACCCCCGCGCGCATGGTGGCGTCGGCGAGGCCGGCGATCACTCCGGCCGCCGAGCCACCCCCGTCCTTGGACAGCAGATAGAGCGTGTCGCGCCCCAGCACGTGCTGCTCCGGCCGGAACTGCTCCACCCCGGGGTCCCGGGTCACCCACGCCAGGATTCCCGGGTCCAAGAGGCAGGAGACGCACTGCCGGGCCGTCTCGTAGATGCCGTCCCGGGTCTCCACCGCACCGCGCACCGTGCCCTGCAACTGCTCCGCCATGGCCGCCAGTCCGGCCTCGCGCAGCAGGTCGATCGGCGTGCGGTCGGCCGGGTCGGCGAGCCACCCCAGCAGATCGGTCACGGGGGCACGGCCGCGTGCCGCCGCCAGGAACAGCGCGGTCAGGGTGTTCTGCGCCGCCGAGATCCAGAAGTCCTTCTGCGAGGCGTCGTCGTTGACGGAGGCCACGAAGTGGCCCGCCAGCCGGCGGGAGCCCTCGATCGTGACGCACTCGGCGAGCATGTCCCACCACATCTCGCGCGGGGTGTGGGCGATGCCCTGGGGGTCGAACGTCCAGACGGTGCCGGTCTTCGCCCGCTCGGCGCGGGTGACAGCGTACACATCCGACTTGTTCGAGGTGAGGAGCACGGCCCCACGGGCGCGCAGTACCCGGGGGATGGCGATCCCGGTGGACTTTCCGGCGCGCGGCGCCATCAGATCCAGTTCCACGTCCTCGTACGACGAACGCAGTTCGGGCCCGGAAGGCTCCAGGTCGCCGAGCAGATTCCCCGTCTCGTCGGGATGGAGCTCCTTCATTCCCTTCAGGGTCGGGCGCAGTTCGCGGGCACGCGCGGCAATGCCCTTGGGGCCCATGGAGGCGAGCTCCTTCCGGCCGGCGAGGCCCGCGGTGTGCCCGCCCCCTCCCCCAGCCCGCAGCACCATCCGGACGACCGGTACGGCGAGGGCGGCGAGCACCGCGAGCAGGCCCACGATGCCGCCGTACACCCCGTACGGCGAGGCACCGGGCCAGAGCCGGCCGCCGCCCTCGGTGACGAGCGTGCCGAACGTCGACATGACGAACGGCGGCGGATTCCAGCCCGCTCCCGTCACCACGGCGCCCAGGGTGCCGCCCAGCCAGGTCACCCCGAAGAGGACCAGGGACACGGCGGCGAGACCCACGATCGCCCAGGGGGCGAGGTCGCTGCCCGGCCGGCCGCCGGGCTGCCCGCTCATACGGGCCACCCCGGGGCCTGGGCGGACAGATCGACCACGGGACGCGACAGATCCACGGCGGGGCCGAGCTCCGCGAGGCCGGGCCCGGGGCCGTTGGCGAGGACGGCCGCCTCCGCCGCGGCGCGCTCGGCGGCCCGCGCCTCGGCGTAACCGTTGGACGCCCAGCGGGTGTTGGTGTCGTGCAGCCCTCGCTCGGTGTCGGTGATCGCCACCTTGATCGGGATGCCGGGGCGTCCGCCTACCTTGATCAGGAACCGGCCGCGGCCCGGTGGTTCCTCGTCGGCCCCGGTGCTCGCCCAGCCCGGCGGCGACGACCAGGAGGAGACCAGCTCGATCTCGCGCTGCGACAGACCGACCACCCTGCCCAGGTCCTCCATCTCGGCCCTGGGGAGTCCGGCGACGACGACCATCCCGGCGCGCTCGACGAATCCCCGCGCCTTGGCCCGGTCCGAGTCCGTGCCCAGCGCCTCGGCGTCCTTGAGGGTGTGGGTGATCTTGGCGTCGCCCAGGCCGAGCGACCGGTTGAGCCGTGTCAGGGCGTCGATGCGGTCGACGATGCCGGACGCGGCACGCAGCGGACGCCACAGCTCGTCGAGGACGGTGAAGAACCAGCGCCGGGGCGCGAGCCCGGCGTCGGCCAGGGCGTGCGAGGCGGCGACCGTGCCGAGCCCGTCCGACCAGGCGGCGAGCATCGCCGCCGCCGTCAGCTGGGTGTCGGCCTCACCGATACGGGAGATGTCGATGCACACCGCCGTCGCGTCCGGGTTGATGTGGGTGGAGGTCTCCGAGGCGAAGGTGCCGCCCAGGGGCCCGTCCAGAATGCCCAGCAAGGAACGGTGCAGGGGATCGACGGCGTCCCGGTACCGGGCGTCGTCCCCCCGGTCCAGCGTGACCGCGCGGACCCGGGCGGGTCCCTCGTCGAGCACCCTGAGCAGGTCGGGCAGCAGCAATGTACGCCCCTTGGGTGTGCGTTCGCGCAGATGGTGGAGGCAGACGGAGAGCACCGACTGCTCGTGGTCGTCCATGGGCCGGCCGCGCACGATCGTGATCAGCGCGGCCACCATGTTGAGGACACGGCCGTGGGTCTCGGCGGCCAGTGCCTGGCCGGCCTCCCCGCCGATGCGGTCGGCGGCGGCGCCCATGGCGCCCGGGTCCAGGACGTTGATGCCGCCGACACCGCGCCCGATGGAGATCACCTGGCCGCCGAGTGCGCGCACGGTGTCCGCGTAATCCGGCTTGAGGTCGCCCAGTACCAGCGGCACCACACCCGTCGCGGACAGCCCGATGAGCATCCGGTTGATCAGCGTGGACTTCCCAAGACCCGGCATACCGAGCATGAAGAGGGAAGGGTTGGAGATGTACCGGGCCCTGGTGAACCAGGACAACGGGTCGCCGCACACGGTCGCCCCGGTGAACATGTGCTGCCCGAGCGGTACGCCGCTCATGGGCGCCCCCGAACCCGCGGCGAACGGCCAGAGCCCGCACGCCTGCACGCTGGTGGCGCGCCACATGGTGGGCGGGTCCAGGTAGCCGACCCGCCCGCCCCCGGGACCGGCCCACCCCCGGGAGGGGACGTACGCCTCGCGTGCCGGGCGTGAGCGCTCTCCCCTGCTCCCGCTCCTCCCCTTGCCGGTTGCCTTCCCCGCCTTCGCAGGCGTCTGGGCCACAACGGGCCCGGCGTCCTTCCGGCCCTGCTTCCGCCCTGCCTCGTCCGGCCCGGCCGCGTCCGCGTCCGCGAACGAGATGCCGCTGAGCGCGGTGGTGGCGCCCGAGGAACCGGCCGGCCAGTCGGCGCCCAGGTCGAGGACCCGCACCGACGTCGGGGTGCCGCTCACAGTGCCGCTCACAGTGCCTCCTGGAGCTCGTGCGGGATCAACGTCTGCTCCCACGGAAGGATGCCGACGGGCAGGGTGCAGCTGAACGCGGCAGCCTGCATCCGGTCGGCGGGCCGCATCGAGATGCGGGACGAGGCAAGGAGATTGCGTACGGTCACGTCCGCTTCGCCCAGCTGGTCGGCGGAGTCGACCGTGACGGTGAACATGAGCGAGAACTCGACCAGACCCGCACCCGACGCCTCCTCGGCCGCCGTCTGCTCGGCCGCCCGCACCTCGGAAGCCGCTCGCGCCTGCACCATCCCGCGTCCGGACGTGGCCATGAACTGGGCGCTGCGGCGGTCCGCCTCGACGATCCGCGCGGAGGTCGCCGGGTCGATGGGCCGGTAGAGGAGCGCGACCCGCTTGCGCCGCGTTCCCGGCGCGGCCTCCAGCATGCTGCGCAGTACGCCGGAGCGCACCGTGCCCCGGGGGGCCAGGGTGAGCAGCCAGCTCCGCGAGTAACCGGAGTCGTGCTGATAGGACTTGACCGTCTCGACACAGGCGGACGGACCGGCGTCGTCCCACTCCAGTCCCGTACCGCCGTGCTGGGCCCTTGCGCCGAGCACGTCCGCCGCGACGGCGGGGTCGTACGCGACCCGTACGACCTCGGCGATCCGCTCGGCCGAGAGCGCGTACGCCGAACCTCCCCCGGCGCCGACAAGTCCGTTGAGGAGAGCGGGAATGCGGATGGCGAGGTCATTGACGACCTCCTCGTGCTTCCGCCTCTGCCCCGGCGGGACGCCGTAGGTGAGGGTGATGTAGGTGTGCATCTCGGAGGAGGCGGACGGGTAGCGCTCGACGACCTCCTCCATCACGGCACGCGCGGCCGGCGGGGCGTCGGCGGTGATCCGGGGCAGCACCTCGGCAGCCAGCCGGGTGCCGGGGTCGGGGGCGGTCTCGACGACGACCGACGCACCCCGCAGCCCCGGCTCGTGCGAGAGCCTGGCCAGCCACTCGCCCCACATCGCCACCCATACGTCGACCTGGTCGGGGTCGACCAGGGAACCGCCGTCGGGCTCGCAGCCGAGCACGATGGAGTAGAGGTTGCGCCTGCGGTGGTGCAGCACGCCGAAGGGACGGTCGTACGCGTCCCTCCCCTCGCTTGCCGTCACCCGGTTCAGCAGGCCGGGCGGCCTGAAACGGCCGCCGGGGCGCTGCGACAGCGGACCGGACACATAGAGGTGCGCGCCCTTGGACTTACGGCGCAGCCAGCCGATGCGCAGGGTGAGCAGCTGGTAGAGGTTGCGGCCGTCCTGGGTGCGCAGAGCCAGCGGGGTGAGGACGACGACGAGCGGGACGAGGACCACCACGGCGGCGAGCAGCGAGATCAGCGATGAGAGCAGCACGACGACGAGCCCGCCGAAGACTCCGAACGTACCGATCAGGCCGAGTGGGCCGAGTCCCGGACGCCTGGGACGGCGCCAGTTCCCGTAGGTGGGATGCGTAACGGCTTCCGTAGCCATGGTTGTGCTTCCTTCCCTCAGTAGTGTGGTCGGGCCGAATGCCCGGTGGTTCGGCCGGCGGTTGCCGGATGCCCGGTGGGGCCGCTAGCGGTTGTGGCCCGCGTCCCCGTCGGCTCCGTCCAGCGCGCCACTCGCGATCCGGCCCGCGCCTTGGGCTGCGGCCATCACGGCGCCGAGCGCGGCTCCGGCCGGACCTGCGGCGGCTGCCGCGCCCGCACCACCGGCCGCTCCCGCACCACCGGCCGCGCCACCGCCGACTGCGCCACCCGCACCGGCACCGGCACCGCCTGCGCCACTGTGCTGACCGGCCGCACCGGTCCCGCCCGCGGCACTCTGCTGACCGGCCGCTCCCGTACCGCCCGGGCTCCCGGCCGCTCCGGCGCCGCCCGAGGCCGCCGGAGCTCCGGAAGGCCCGGACTTTCCAGCCGATCCGCCCCCGCTGCCGCCGCCGCTTCCCGAGGCGACGGACTTCGCTCCGGAGGCGACCGCGCCGCCCACGGCGGACACGCCCTCGCCCACTCCGTTCCCCCCGCCGAGGGCCGCCGTCGCGGGCACGATGAGTTTGAGCAGGGCGGGCAGCGCGACGGCGGAGAGGAGCATCACGCCGATACCGGCGATACGTTCCTGGACGCCGTTCACCTGGTCGTTCGAGATCATCGCGGAGCCGGCGTACATGACCAGTCCGGCCGCGGGTTTGTACAGCAGCCAGGCGATCATCCAGCCGATGTGCTTGCGCCACCAGCCGTTGCCCCAGTCCGTCATGGAGGCGGCGGCGGCCAGCGGCAGCGTGCCGAGCAGCACGATCATCACGCCGAGGCGGATGTAGAGCAGGATCGTGTGCAGGATGGCGGCGATCAGCAGCAGGAAGGCGAGGATGAGCAGCAGGAACGCCTCGATGCCCGTGGAGTCCTGGCACCCGACGTTCTGCCTGAGCTGCTCGTGCACCGCCTCGTCGAAGAGGTAGTCGGCGTACCGGTCGGAGAGTCCCGCCAGCGCGGTCACCACCGTGGCCGCCGCACCGGCCACGAGGATCACCCGGAACAGACCTTTGAGCGCGGTCGTGCCGGCCTCCCCGCGGCGTTCGATGGCCATCCGGATCGCGGCGAAGATCAGTGAGCCGACCGCCGTGTAGACGACCACCCACTGCGTCTGGCTGTTGACCTTTCGCGCCGTCGTGGTCGAGGAGAGCGTGGGAATCGACACGGTCAGTTCGCCGAAGGCCGCGATGGCCGCGGCGAGTACGGCGTTGGCGATGCCCGACACGATGGTGCCGATCGGGTCGTCCAGGAAGTCGAAGAAGCCCGTGATCGCATCCACCAGCGGGTCCCCTGTGGGGCAGGAGGGCACGTCACACCTCCCACATGGTGAATCCGTTGTTACCCGTCACGGTCGTCAGTGAGGTGTAGAGCGAGCCATTGGTCTTGGGCTGCACCTTCCAGTCACCGCCGTTCCAGGTCACGGTGACGAAGGTCGTTCTGTAGCCACCTGAACCGTTCTTGATGAGGAGTTGCACCGTGGCGGCGTCCCGGGAGTACGAGCCGAGCGCGAACCCCGCGTACGAGCCGGCCGCGCTTCCGTTGCCGGCCGATTCCAGGACGGTGCTCCGCTGAGCGACGAACAGGTCCCGCCCCCGTCCGGCCACGATCTGCTGGTCGCTGACGGCGCGCCAGTCCTTGCCGCTCATGCGGGCGGGAATCACGTGGGCGGCCAGCACCGCGCCCAGGGGCGTACGGGCGAAGCACCACATGACCGCACCGCTGGTACGGACCGGGCCCGCCGAGGCTGATACGGGAACCTTCGACATGCCCAGGGAACGCCACCCGAGATCCTCGGGCGACGCCGACGGAGGCGTCTGGTCGCTGTCATCGGTTAGGCAGCCACCGGGCCGCCCGGCACCGGCCACGTCGGCACCGGCCTCCCGAACACCGGTCTCTCCGTCATCGGGCTGCCCGCCCTCGGGCGCGGCCGAGGACAGCGGCCCCTTCCGGGCGGAGCCGCCCTGCCGGGCGGACGACGCGTCGTCCCCCGTCGACAGCCAGGTGATCCCGGATATGACGAGTGCTATGGCGAGAAAGGCCGCCGAGAGGAGCCATGCCTGTTGGTTCCAGAACGGCTGCTCCGTCCCGGTATCTCTCTGGTGACGTCCGAACATGATGTCCGCCCTCTTCTCGTCTACTTGAAGACGAAGGTGACGAGCGGACCCGCGGTGGCCACCAGCACGCAGCCGCCCAGCACCATGCCGAGGCGGCTCATGTGCTCGGAACTCTCGCCGCGCTTCATGGAGATGGCCATCATGGCGCCGGTGATCAGGACACCCGCCACGCCTGCGGCGGTACCCGCCCAGGCGGCGATACCGAGGACCACGTCGACCTTGTCGGTGAGCGCCTTCGGAGCACTGCTTTTCGGGGTGGGCACCTTCGAGGCGTGGAGGAGCGAAGGGATGAGCGCTTTCATGGCTGTCTCCTGGGAGGTCGTGCGCCACCGTGCGGTGGCGGTGAAAGAGGGAAAGGCCCAGGGCACTGCCCACGACCGGCAAGCAACTACCGTGCAGACCACGGGAGTTGATTGCCAGTCAGAGGGCGAGTGATCCGAGGGAGGACACGATCGGCCCGGCCGTGGAGGCGAGGACGCAGGCGAGCATGACGAAGAACAGCCCGCGGAAGTGCTCGCCGCCCTCCCCCGGCCGGCCACTGCGCAACTGGAGCGCCATCAGGGTGCCGACCGTGATGACGCCGCCCACTCCGGCGGCCGAGGCACACCAGGCGAGAAGACCGAGGACCTCTCCGGCCTCCGGCCCCGGCGAGAACGGGGCGGCGAACACGGCGCCCGCCGGGTGGATGCCGGTCACCGCGACTCCCCCGGCCCGTCGGGACGCGTTCCGGCCAGCGCGCCCAGCCTGAACAGCTCCTTGGGAAGCTTCCTCGTCTCCTTGCCCAGCCGCCAGGCATCGATCCACGGGAGCCGCCGCACGGGGGCGGCGGACCGCAGAATCCGGACGCGGTTGGCGAGTACGAAGGGGAGGCGGCCCGGCGCGTCCGCGACGAGCACCAGCGCCACCAGCTCCATTCCGGCGGGATGCCGGCCCTCGCGGAGGGCGTTCAGGGCCCGGGACGCCGCGCGCATTCCCTCGGCATGGGTGCGGGCGACCAGCATCACGCGGGCGGGTTCGCCCCGGGACGGGTCGGGCCACGCACATCCGAGGTCGGTGCCACCGAGCACCCGGGCCAGGGTGCTCGCGCCGGCACCGCCGTGCGCGCCGGCCCAGCCGATCCCTTCACCGGACAGGGACCCCGACCGTTCCCGGCGCGAGCGCTGCGGCCGTCCACCCCCGTCGGCAGGCCCCTTCAACCCCTGCGCCACCACCGGCCGCGGCATGGTCGTGGCCCCGTCCCCGGGAGTCGCGGGCTTCCCGGCGGGCTGCTGACGCGTAGGCCCTCGTACCCACATCTCCGGTCCGGCGGGCTCCGCTGAAGGGACAGTCATGCGTGCCCCACCCTCTCTTCTCACGATCGATTCCTGGGCGTTTGAACTGGTCTGCTCCAGAACCCGTTCTCATCCTTCGAGACCGCCGAGCTCCGTCAGACAGCCACAACGCGGGCCCCGCCCACACCGGTTCAAGGCATCGGCGACTCATTTCGAACCGACGGCCGCAACGGTCGCGAGCGACAGGGAGAGAGCGTGATCAGCTCATGAGTTCCGACGGTCCCGGCAACACGGCGAAGATCGCCATGGGCGCAGCGGGCGGCCTCGGCTGCCTGACCTCACCGGTCATACTCCTCGGCACGGTGATCGTCATCATCGTCATCGGCGGGCTCGGCGTTCTCCTGGCCCCGCTCATCCTCCTCATCCAACTGTTCGGAGGCGGCGGCTCGGACCCGGCCGTCGAGGCCGAGAAGGTCGTGGAGGTGTTCCAGGGGGACGGGAAGGGCGAACTCGACCCCGCTCAGGTGCCGTCGGATCTCCTGGAGCCCATCAAGGCGGCGGGCACACTCTGCGAGGCGATCGGTCCGGTGGTGATCGCCGCCCAGCTGGAGCGCGAGTCAGGCTTCGACCCGAATCTGGTCGGCCCCGACGGGGCGGAAGGTATCTCGCAGCTGCCCCCGGCGGTGTTCACGGAGTTCGGCGAGGACGAGAACGACAACGGCAAGGTCTCGGCGTTCGACGCCGCCGACTCGATCATGGCGCAGGGCCGCCACATGTGCGATCTGGCGGGAGAGGTCCAGCTCCTCATCGACAACGGCCGGGCCATCGGCACGGTCCTGGACCTGACCCTCGCGGCCTACAACACGGACATCGACGCCGTACGCCAGGCCGGCGGCATCCCCACCACGAACCGGTCCCAGGGATATGTCGTGGGCATCCGGGCGCTGCTCGCGAAGTACGAGGGAATCGGCGCCCCACCCCCCTCCTTCCCTCCGACCGCCACGCCCACTCCCACACCGACCCCCACCACCTCCACCCCCACCACACCCGCCCCCACACCGAACACCTCCACATCCGTCTCCCCATGACCCCGCAGTGAGACGGATGTACGAGCCGTCAATCGGCCGTCAACGCCCCGTGGATGCCGCCCCTCAAGACTCCCGGCAACGGCGAGCAGCCGCGACAACGGCGATCATCCAGGGGTACACGATGCAATGGTCCTTGATGGGATCGAGCGAGTCACAGGACACCGGGGAAAGCACCCTGCGCGCTCTGTACGAGGAGCAGGCCAACCCGCTGTACGCATACGTCCTGCGCCTGGTCGGCGGCGACCGCCACCGGGCCGAGGACATCATCCAGGAGACGCTGCTGCGCTGCTGGAGCAAGCGAGACCTGAACCTCGACGCGGCGCTACTGAGGCCCTGGCTCTTCCGAGTGGCCCGCAACCTGGTCATCGACGGCCACCGCCGACGCCTCGCCCGCCCCTGCGAGATCGACGGCAGCAACTGGCTGCGCGAGATGTCGACGGACGCGGACGAGATCGAGAACGTGCTCTCGTCGGTCGTGGTCGGCGAGGCGTTCAAGGCCCTGTCCGAGGCACACCGCGAGGTGCTGTACGAGACGTACTTCGTCGGCAGAACCACCCAGGAGGCCGCCACCGCCCTCAACATCCCCCACGGCACGGTCAAGTCCCGCGTCTACTACGCCCTGCGCTGCCTGCGCCTGGCCCTGGAGGAACGAGGCGTCTCGACGACGGACGCCTCCCAGCTACCGGCCTGCCGACAGGGGACCGCAGTGTCGGGCTGACCTGACTCGCGTATGCGACATGGTCCGTCCGACCGAGGGGGTCCCGGCGCCGGCGCAGGGCCTTTCGGCGCGACGGTCGGCCAACAGGCGCATCCGTGCAGGGCTCTGTGGTGCAATGACATCTGCCCGGGACCGGGCTTGGCCCCGACCCCTCGCGTACCCGGGACGGAGCCTGAGCGCCAGCGAGGAAGAGGAGTCACCGTGACCATAGGCGGGCCGGACGGGGAGGGTGAGCCGAGCACTCGTACTTCCGGGAACGCGGGTGGCCGGGGCAGCGCGATGACCTTGGCGAAGACGCTGGCGGCGGCGGAGACCGCGGCGCCCGTGGAGTCGCTCGACGTGGTCGCGCGCATGCTCAAGGAGCACCTCGGGGCGGCGTCGGTGTCGTTCCTCATCACCGACTTCACCGGAGGCTCGGTCGTACGGCTGGGGGCGGCGGGCAGCATCGATACGGAGGGACCCGCCCAGCGCATCATACTGCGGGGCACCTTGTACGACGACGTGATCCGCACCCAGCGGCCGAGCGTGGAGGACAAGGGCGAGGGCTCGCTGGTGCGGATCGTCGCCCCGGTGACCAACCGCGGGGACGCCATCGGGCTCCTCGAACTGTTCCTGCCCGCGGCGCCGGACGCGGAGGTGATGCGGGAGATCGGCGAGACCGCGCACGCCCTGGCGTACATCGTCATCGCGAACCGGTCCTTCACCGACGTGTACCAGTGGGGCCGCAGGACCATCCCGCTGAGCCTGGCCGCGGAGATCCAGCACCGGTTGCTCCCGGCCTCGTTGGCGTGTGAGGCGGCGCAGTTCGCGGTGGCCGGGGCGCTGGAGCCGGCCGACCACGTCGGGGGTGACACCTTCGACTACGTGATCGACCGCGACACCGTCCAGCTTTCCGTCACCGATGCCATGGGGCACGATGTCGGCGCCGCGCTGCTGGCCACCCTCCTGGTCGGCGCCCTGCGCCGGGCACGGCGGGCCGGTGCCGACCTCGCCGAACAGGCCCACCAGGCGGACCAGGCCGTGCGCGAGCACGGCCGCCGGGGTTACGTCACCGGCCAGCTCCTGCGCATCAGCCTGATCGACGGCACGACCGAGTTCATCAACGCCGGGCACCCCTGGCCGCTGCTGATGCGGAACGGACAGGTGCGGGAGGTCACTCCGAAGATCGATATGCCGTTCGGCGTCCACGCCCCTCGCACCTACCGGGTCCAGTCGCTCGACCTGCGGCCGGGCGACCGGCTGGTGATGCTGACCGACGGCATGCTGGAGCGCAACGCCAACAGCCTCGATCTGTCCGACCTGATCGTGCGCACCCGCGCGCTGCATCCCCGCGAGGCCGCCCGCGCCCTCGTCGCGACGATCGTCGACGCCAACGACGGCCACCTGCAGGACGACGCGACCGTCATGTGCCTGGACTGGCACGGCGTCGGCGAATCCCGGCGGGACGCCGACACCGGCGCCGACCTCGCCGGCGCCTCCGCACCGTCACGGACCGGGCGGACCGCGTCTGAGCGATGACTCGATGACTGCTCCGGTAGGGATGATCCGCCCCTTCGCCAACGCCTTCGAACGCGCATACGGCGCGGCACCTGGCCAGTACCGCCGCCACACCCAGGCGTCTGCGCGCACCTCCGCCGCAGGGCCCGCGAGGTAACCGTCAGCAAGCGGTCCGCGGCGGCGGAGCGCATCGTCAGCGCCGCGAGGGAACGCGTCGTGGTGATCAGCGGGCAGCGGAGCTGGGGTTGGTGGCTGTTGCCGTGTCGGGGTGAAGGGTGAAGACTCGGTCCAGGCCGGCGATACGCAGGATCCGGGCGGTGTTGGCGGGGACTGCGGCCAGGGCCACGTCGCCGCTCTGTTCCATAGCCAGGTTGCGTGCCACCAGCAGAGCGGTGATGCCGCTGGAGTCGCAGAATTCCAGGCCGGCCAGGTCCAGGACCAGCAGTTGCCCACTGGCCAGGATGACGCGGTCCACGGCCTGACGGAGTCTGGGCGCCGTCGCATGGTCGAGGTCACCGGTGATCTCCAGTACGGGACCGGTGGCTGCGTCTCGGGCAGTGATCGTCAGCGGGCGCATCTCAGGTCTTCACTCGCGGGGTGGGAAGCGGGGCGGGCACGCCGAGGGCGAGCAGCGCGGTGTCGTCGTCGAGTCCGTCGCCGAAGCCGGCGAGGAGCCCGCTCAGAGCGGTGATGAGGGCCTGGGGTCCCGTGGCGGACTGTTCGGCGGTGAAGGCACGCAGGGCTTCATCGCCGTAGAGCTCGCGCTTGGGCCCGGTGCGGGCTTCGGTCAGGCCGTCGGTGTAGAGCAGCAGGGTGTCGCCGGGCAACAGCTGGGTCCGGGCGGGTGTGAACTGTGCCTGGGGCAGGACGCCGATGAGCATGCCGCCGGGGGTGGGCAGGTAGTGCGCGGTGCCGTCGGCACGCTGGATCAGTGCGGAGGGGTGGCCGCCGGAGGCCAAGTGCACGCCGACATGGTCGCTCCCGGGGCGCAGGATGCCGAAAATCGCGGTGCAGTAGCGAGTATCGCCGCTGGTGTACCGCTCGTGCAGCACGGTGTTCAGGGTGGTCAGAACGGTGACGGGGTCCGGGTCGTGCAGGGCGGCCGCCCGCAGCGTGTAACGGGTCAGTGAGGTGACCGCGGCAGCCTGGGGGCCTTTGCCGCACACGTCGCCGAGGAAGAACGCCCACCGGTCCGCGTCGAGGGGGAACAGGTCGTAGAAGTCTCCGCCGAGAAGATCCGGAGAGGCGGTGTGATAGTAGGAGGCGGCTTCCAGGCCCGGAACCGTGGGCAGCTTGGCGGGCAGCAGGCTCTGCTGCAGGACGGCGAGGGCTTCCTGGAGTCGTTCGCGGTCGGCCTCGGCCTGCCGGCGCGCTTCTTCAGCCGCCTGACGTTCGCGCAGCAGCTCGGTCTCGTAGGCGCGGCGGTCTCGGGCGTCGAAGATCGTGGTGCGGACGAGCATCGGTCCGCCGTCGTCGCCGGTCTTGACCTTCGAGGTGACGAGCACGGGCATCCGCTGCCCGTCAGTGGCTTTGATGTCCAGGGCGATGCCGCTGGCCTCGCCGTTCATGTGCAACAGGGGGGCGAAGTGCGTCTCGTGGTAGAGCTTGCCGCCCACGGTGAGCAGATCGGCGAACCGCATCCGGCCTACCACCTGCCGCCGCGAAAGACCCAGCCACTCCAGAAGTGTGGTGTTGATCTTCGCGATGGTGCCGTCCATCAGCGTTGACAGGTAGCCGCAGGGCGCCTGTTCGTACAGCTCCTCCGCGCTGTCCTCCAGCAGGGAAGTAAAGGCCACGTCGGTGGCTTCCGTGTCTTGCTCCCCCTCCGGACATTGATCGCCGCGGCGCATCAGCGGGCGTATTTTATGAATTCGGTGATCGCCACCGCGGTGGCCTGCGGTGCGCTCAGTTGTGGACAGTGCCCCGTCGCCTCCAGCGTGACCAGGCGGCTGCCCGGGATCGCGTCGTTGACGTAGGCACCGACCTCGCGGGGGGCGATCACGTCCTGCTTGCATTCCAGCACCAGCGTCGGTACCGCGACCGTCTTGAGGTCTTCGCGGCTGTCGGACAGGAACGTCGCACGGGCGAAGACCCGAGCCATGTCCGGATCGGTCGCGCAGAACGAGGTGGTCAGCTCCTGGCCGAATTCAGGCCGGTCCGCGTTACCCATGATCACCGGAGCCATCGCCGCCGACCAGCCCAGATAGTTCGACTCCAGCGACTCCAACAGCTCATCGATATCGTCCGCGCTGAACCCGCCCCGGTACCCGTCGTCGTCGATGTAGCGGGGCGACGGAGCCACCATCACCAGGCGGGAGAACCGCTGGGGCGCCCTGGCCGCCGCGAGAACCCCGACCATGGCACTGACCGAATGCCCCACGAAGATCACATCCCGCAGGTCCAGCTCCTCGCAGACATCCAGCACATCCGAGGCGTAGCCCTCCAACGAGTTGTAGCGCTGCTCACTCCAGGCCGAAGGGTCCGAGCGGCCGGAGCCCACGTAGTCGAAGAGCACCAACCGGAAGTCCTCGGCCAGCATGGGGACCACCAGGCGCCACATGTTCTGGTCGCAGCCGAACCCGTGCGCCAGCAGGAGCACCGGCCCATCCACACGGCCAGTGACGGTGATGTTGTTCCTGCGACGGATATCCGTGCCCACCAGTTCCCCATCACTGCGGGAGGAGTGGTCGTCCGTAGGTACAGGGTTCATTGAGAACCTTCCTCGACAGGGCACGTATCAAGGAATTCCCGCCGCGCAAGAACAGTGCGGGGAACTCAAGAACGAGCCGAATGGAATGCGAAATTAAATCTGGCCTGCAGTGAATCCGGTACGGACGCAGGCGACGAAAAGAACGAAAAGGGTGGCGTCATGCAGACGTGAAATCCAGGACTTCAGGCGGGCACTGCTTCGAGGGAGGCCCGCGACCCTGGATAGCACCTGCGGGCGATGCTGTTCCCACGCGTGAGTCCCCTACGGGAAATCTGGCGCCCGCACCCCGAGAGATGCGTGCCTCCCGCCGCAGAGTGCACGTCGGCGTCAGGCGGGGACGATGTTCTCCGCCGTCGGGCCCTTCTGGCTCGGCGCGATGTCGAAGGTGACCTTCTGACCTTCGAGCAGCTCACGGAAGCCCTGGGCGGCGATGTTCGAGAAGTGGGCGAACACGTCGGCGCCGCCACCATCCTGCTCGATGAATCCGAATCCCTTTGCCGCGTTGAACCACTTCACAGTGCCAGACGCCATTTCACATCTCCTTCGGGGCAGTACGCCAGGACCCGCAATGCGCGGGCAGGGTCGCCGCGATGATGCCCCTCCCGGAATGACCGGAAATACAGAAACGCCCCAACGGCTGTAAGTACCGTTGGAGGCGCTTTAAGTTCGGGAACCAAGACTGCAACTGAGATCGACCGTAGCATGTCATAGCGGCCGGTGTGCGTTACACAATTCCATTCGGCTCGTTGCGGTAAAAACGCTCCCGGCGCGGCGCGTTGAACCCTCACCTCGCGCTCGTAGCTATTAAGCCACCCGGAGCGCAACTTCCCGGGAGGAACAATCGCCGTTCACGAACACGTCAGCGCCGCCGCCGTCCTGCTCGACGAGGTCGAAGCCCTGATTCGGCACAGCACCGGAACCCGGGCGCACCACCTCAGGACACGGGCGGGCCGGACGGCCCGGCGGTCCGGCGGTGTTCGGCGTTGATCCGCTGGGCCTCTTCGAGCTGGTCCTCGAGGATGACGATGCGGCAGGCGGCCTCGATGGGGGTGCCCTGGTCGACGAGTTCCCGGGCGCGGGCGGCGATGCGCAGCTGGTAGCGGGAGTAGCGGCGGTGGCCGCCCGCGGAGCGGAGCGGGGTGATGAGGCGGGCTTCGCCGATGGCGCGGAGGAAGCCCTGGGTGGTGCCGAGCATTTCGGCGGCCCTGCCCATGGTGTATGCGGGGTAGTCGTCGTCGTCGAGACGGCCGAACGAGTCGTTTACTGTCATCGCACCTCTCTGTGGAACGCGTGGAGGGGCCCTGGTGCCAGTACGGCACCAGGGCCCCGAAGGAACTGCTACACCATCTGCCGGCCCTGATACTGCGCCGGCCCTCTGTGTCCGCGGACCCGGCCTGAACGCTGCCGGGGATGCGGGGATCGCGGTTGCTCGACCGGAGACCACCTCACTATCGATGCCCTGCGGTACCCGGGTCCAAGACTTCCTCCCGGGCGATCCTGATGGCGCTCAACTCCTCCGTTCTTCCCTCGAATCAATCACTTACCGAGCGGAGCTTCGTACTGCTGGTGATGCGAACTACCCGGTGGCCTGCCGTAGCGCCACTCTTCGGCAGCCAGCCCCGTCGCCCGTCCTGCATCTGCTCTGGCTTGGAACCCCACTGCCGAACCTCCCGGTACGCGCGCCCGCAGCCGACGCCTTTACCGAGGAACCACTGACAACCACACTGCTGGTACTGCGAACTGCACTTACGGAACTGCTCCTGCGTGAACTGCGCTACTACTCTTGGCGGCCCCTGATCACTGCGGGCCACCCGGTCCGGCCGTCAGTCCCGTCACCGTCCTGCGAAAACAATGGCTCCGGAACTCCACTACCGCACCGTCCTGCGAACTACGTCTTGCACTGCCCGGCAGTTCATCTCTGCCGGGCCTCGCTCAATCTCGGCTACGAGAGAAACCATAACCACACCACCACTCAATGTCTACTCCGGCCGACATAGATTTTTGTGCGCTGGCCAGAGAGACAGTCGACCTCGACCACGGAGGGGGCGCGCGACGGCCCAGCTACAGCCGGAAGATACCCATCGGTTAACGCGCCGCAGGCCGGGGCACAAGCACTGGACAGACAGGATCGTGCAACGACGACGCGGAGACCGGGGAGGTCTGATGGACACGATGAGCGTCAACGTGGCACCCGTCCGCTCCGCCGCATCCATCGCCCGTGCACGCGAGAGCGCCCGGGCCTTCCTCGAACGTCTCGCGCAGCCGGCGATCGCAGCCGAGGCGGCTGAGACCGTGGTCCTGGTCGTCTCTGAGCTCGTCACCAACGCCCTGCGCCACGGCGGCGGCACCTGCACCCTGGACCTGACCGCGCACCCGGACAGCATCGAGGTGGCCGTCCACGACCCCAGCCCGCAGACCCCACGCATGCGTACCCCGGACCTGAACGGCGGCACCGGAGGCTTCGGCTGGCCCATGGTCAATCGCCTCGCCCGCGCCACCGCGGTGACCCGCCGGACGGCCGGCGGCAAGACCGTGAGCGCCCTTCTCGCCCGGTAGCACCAAGGCGCCGCTGTCGGCCCGCGACGGGTGACCTCCCCCAGGACTTGACTGCTGTTTCACCGTCCGTGCCGGTCGAGGGGACGTCCTTGACCTGCTTCCTGTCGATGGCGACATGCAGGTAACCGCGACTGACCGTCGCGTCGCCCAGAGGGACGAGCACCAGCCGGTACCGGGGAGGCCACCGCCGCGCGCGGCGGTGCGATGCGTGCCGGGGGCAAGCCGCCGCAGCGTCCGGCCCACCTGCGCAGCGCCGGACGCACGAACCCGCCCGGGCCTCGCACCGGCTCCGCCCACGACGTGGCGTGGTCAGCGCCTGAAGCTGCCCTTCGCCCTCTCCTTGATGTCCCGGGCCCTGCCCCGGGCCTCCAGTGCGGCTCCCTTGGCTGCGGCGGTCTCGTTGCCCACCGCGTGGGCCACCTTCCTCACGGCCTTCCCGACAACCTGCTCGGTCTTGGCCCTGGCCTTCTCTCCGGCACTCATGTCGGTCCTTTCGTAGGCACTCACTCGTCCGCCTGCCCCTGGCCCCGGAGCGGAAACCGAGGACATCGCAGCGCCACGCCCCCTCCGACGGCCGTGATCTCCAGCAGCTCCGCCGCAGCGATACCCACACACTCATTGTGTTCCCGACGGCGGTGTTGGCTTCGACCCGTCGCTTGTCCGGAAACAGGCCGGGCAGGCCAACACCATGCGAAGAACCCGAAGTCGGAGGCTCTTCTGAGCCGGCTCCAGAATCGCCACGCACTCCACGTGCGAGGTCATCCGCAGTCGCGGTACGAGGTGCGTACGCAGTTCATCGGTCTGTGCTTGTCATGCCGTGAGTCCCGCGTCGCGGGCAAGAAGTGCGGCTTGGACTCGGTTCGTGACTTCCAGTGTGGCCAGGATGCGGCTGACGTGGGCCTTGACGGTGCTTTCGCGCATGGCCAGGTGGGTGGCGATGTCCGCGTTGGTGTGGCTAGCGGGGGCCACCCGCTCGCCTTACCGCCACACCGCCCCGTACAGCATCGCGGCCGCCGCCTTGTGGGCCACCGCCGAAGCAGGCGCCGGCTACGCCGCAGCAACCTCGCTGCAGAAGGCTCTGGCTGTCGGCGGCCCCCTGATCGCGCTGGTCGCTGTCACCGGCGTAGGAGCAGTGGTCGTCCTGGGCAGAAGACGCCGTTGCTTCAACGTCACGGAAGGAAAGCTTCGCCTACTGCTCCGCGGCTCGGCGGACGGCCCAGAGCCTGGAGATCAAGACGCCCACCATGATGAGCACCGCTGCCGGCGGCGCGATCTGGATGGTCGCGGGCAGGAGTCCTCCTGCGCAGGGATCAGTCCGTCGAGGGGACGCCCAGGATGGCGTGCATACCGCGCAGCGCCCAGTCTTCCGTCTGGTTGTCACCGTGAAGAAGTCTCGCCGGGGTGATGCCGGCAGCCAGGGACTCCAGCCCGAAGACGACCTGGGGCGCGTCCGTCCGGTGCGGGAGATCCCCGGCGGCGACGGCGGCGTCGATGTCACGGCGAAGGGTGTCCCGCCAGCGGGCGCGGCCCTCGGCGATCCGGTCGTGCACAGCGCCGGTGCGACCGTCGTAGTCGTATGTGACCTGGGTGAGCAGGCAGCCCCCGGAGTAGCCGGGATCGACGGCGTAGCGCACCCAGGACGCGCAGACGGCCAACAGCCGCGGCAGCCCCGCATCGAGGTGGCGCACCGGTTGCCAGACCCGGGTGCGGACGTCCTCCAGGACCAGGTCCACCGTCTCCAGTTGCAGCTTCTCCTTGCTGCGGAACTGGCCGATCACCCCCGCCTTGCTCATCCCCAGCCGGTCCGCGAGCCGGCCGATGGTGACGCTGTCCAGGCCCTCCGCGGAAGCGAGTTCGGCGGCGGCGCACAGTACCGATCGCCGGGTTTCGAGCGCTGCCTGAGCCGATGCACGTCCTGCCATGCCCGCAGTTTAGCAAACGACCGTACGGCATTGACGTACGAACGATCGTACTCTTAAATCCTCGCCATGACGCCTTCCACCTCCACCCGTCGAGCCTCCGTCGCCCTGTTACTTGCCTGCGCGGGCACCTTCCTGAGCTTTCTCGACGCCACCGTGACCAACCTGGCGGTACCACCGATCGCCGACGACTTCGGCGTCTCGCTGACCACCGTCTCTTGGGTCGCCACCGCCTATGTGATCCCCTTCGCCGCGCTGCTCGCCCCGGCCGGGCCGCTGGCCGACGCGGTCGGCCGTGCCCGTCTGTTCCTGATCGGCGTCGCCGTCTTCACGGCGTCGTCGCTGCTGATCGCCGTAGCCCCGACCCTGCCCGTGCTGCTCGGCGCCCGCGCCGTCCAGGGCCTGGCGGCGGCTCTGCTGGTACCCGCCTCGCTGGGGCTGGTACTCGCGGAAATCCCCGCCGAACGCAGGCGCGCCGCGATCGGCATGTGGAGCGCTGCGGGCGCCCTGGCCGCTGCCGCGGGACCCGCCCTCGGCGGCGTCATGGTCGAAGTGCTCGACTGGCGAGCGCTGTTCTGCCTCAACCTGCCGGTGGGCGTCTGGGTGCTGATCGCCGGACGGAAGCTGCTGACCGGCGAGTCCCACACCGGCCGGGGGCCCGACCTCGCAGGCGGCCTGCTGCTCGCCCTCTGCGTCGGCTCGGCGGTGTACGGCCTGACGCAGGGCTCCGACCACGGCTGGTCCTCGGTGTACGTGCTGGCCGCCTCCGGCGTCACCGTGCTCTCGGGCGTGGCGACCGTGATGCGGGCGCTTCGGCATCGGCGACCGGCGCTGCGACTCGACCTCTTCCGCAGCCGGTCCTTCGCCGTCGCAAGCGGCGTCTCCCTCGCGTACGGCACCGCACTGTTCACCTCGATGCTGCTCGGCGTGCTCTTCCTGACCGACGCCTGGAACTACTCCGCCCTGGAGGCCGGCCTCGCGATGAGCCCGGCGGCGCTCGTCACCGCCGTGGTCGGCATCGGCATCGGACGGCTCCGCATCGCCCTCACTCCGCGCACGATGGTGGCGGCGGGCTCGGCCCTCATCGCCGCCTCAACGGCCGCCCTGGCCCTGCTGATCGACACCGAGCCACACTTCTGGACGCTCTGGTTCCCGGCCGGGACGGTGATGGGAGCCGGCGTCGGCATGGCCACCGTCGGCATCTCCAGCGCAGCCACCTTCTCCGTCGCGCCCCAGCACTTCGCCGCCGGGACAGGCATGGTCATGGCGGCCCGCCAGGTCGGCGGCGGCCTCGGCATCGCCGCCACGGCCGTGATCATCGCGGAGGTCTCGGGCACAGGCGCGGAACCGTACGCCGCCGTGTACTGGTTCGCCACCGCCGTCAACCTGGCCGCCGCCGCCGGCGGTCTCGCCCTGCGCATCGCGGCCCCGCCCCTGCCGCAGCCCGCAACCTCGGCCGACCATGCCCCGGCCGCCGCCCGAATCCTCGAAGGAGACCAGCGATGACCTCTCAGCCGGACCGGACCCCCGTCCAGGATCTGCCTGCCGACCCCGCCGCCGAGTTGTCCGACCCGTACTGCATGGCCCCGGACGCCGCCGCCGAACTGCTCCGCGATCTCCCATGGAACCGGCTGGCCGTGGCGGGCGACAGTGTCACCGCCGGCGTTATGGACCCCCTCCCGGGCTACCGCGACCGATCCTTCGCCGACCGCTTCACCGACGCCCTCGCCGCCACACGCCCCGGCTTTGCCGCGGTCAACCTGGCCAAGCCTTACCTGCTTCTCGACGAGATCCGGGACCAGCAGCTCGGCCCTGCCCTGGAGTTCGAGCCGGACGTAGTGATGGTGAGCGCAGGCGGCAACGACGCCTTCCGCGGTTTCGACCCGGAGACGCTGCGGGCCGAACTGACCTCGTTCCTGACACCCCTCGCCGAGAGCGGCGCCCTCGTCATCACCATCGGCCTGTTCGACCTCGCCCGGTCGGGCCTCGTCCCGCCGGAACACGCCGACGGCATGGCCCGCCGCTTCGACGAGCTCGACCGCATCACCGCCGGCCTGGCACGCGCACTCGGCGGCATCCACGTCGACACCCACCACCACCCGCTCGCCGCCGACCCAGGCATCTACTCCACCGACCGCATCCATGCCAACGCCCGCGGTCACGCGGTCGCCTTCGCCGCCATCGCAACCACCGTGGCTCAGCGCATCCAGAATGAAGTTCCCCCGACCTGCGGGAGGGGCTGATCAACGGATCAGTGCGGGGTTGACGGGGCTTCAGGTTCGTTCGTTCGGTGGTTGCCTGGTTGGCGTAGTACTCCTCCTTGAGGTCGGGGCTGAGGTAGCCGAGTCGCTTCCGGATGCGGCGGGAGTCGCAGAAACCGTCAGCATCCGGCGGTCTGCAACACGGCGTACTCGTATTGCCCGGCCCCGATCCGGCTGGTCGGGTTGCGAAAGATGAGTAGGCCTCAGGGCAGGCTGCACAGAGGGAAACAGGTCGAGCGACCTGCCCGTGGCCGCCCAACCGCAGGTCAGGCACCCTTTGCGACAGGCTCCAGAATCGCCACGCACTCCACGTGCGAGGCCATCGGAAAGATGTCATCGACGTAGCCGGCAACCGGACTTCGGTGACCACACCACGCCCGACGTCACCCTCGGCTACGACGACGCCGGACAGATGACCGCCCGCGCCAACCCGAAGATCTCCGAGGATTTCGTCTACAACGCGGTCGGCGACCTCACCAAGACCCGGGGCTTCGCCTATACCTACGACGCCGCCGGGCAGATGCTCACCCGTAAGTACTCCGACGGCAACACCATCGGCTACACGTACGACAACGACGGCCGCACCGCCACGATGACGGCCGACGGCGCCACCACGACCTACACCTCGGACCCGGCGGGCAACCTCACCAAGACGGCACTGCCCAACACGGAGACCGAGGAACGCACCTACGACCGGGCGGGCCAGGTCACCGCCGTCACCTCCGCCAAGGCGGGCACGATGGTCACCAAGACCGCCCTGACCCTGTCGGCGGCCGGCCTGCCCACCCGCGTCGACGTCACCCGGGCCGGAGTCGGCACCGGAGGCTACGACCAGACGTACGACACCGCAGGCCGCCTCACCTCCGGCTGCTACCCCCAGCCCTGGGTCACCGGCTGCGCCGCCACCCGCACTACGTCCTACACCTACGACAAGGTCGGCAACCGCCTGACCTCCACCCTCGGCGCCACGTCCACCAGCTACGCCTACGACGACGCCGACCAGCTCACCTCCACCACCGCCGGGGCCACCACCACCGCATACGAATACGACGCGGAAGGCAACCAGACAAGGGCCGGCGCCAACACCTTCATCTACGACCTGGCCGGACAGATCTCCGCCGCCACCGTCGCAGGCACCAACTACACCTACGATCACGACGCCAGCGGCAACCAGGTCGCCACGCTGAAAGACGGCGCGGTCACCAACCGCACCCAGTGGGACCCCAACGCACCCCTGCCGATCCTCGCCACCGAGTACGACAGCGCGTGGGCCGTCAAGCAGTCCTACCGCTACGACCCCCTCGGCCAGCCCGCAGCCACCAAAACCGGCACGGGCGCGGTCTTCTACTACCACCACGACACCCAGGGCTCCCCGCTCGACGTCACCAGCAGCACCGGCACCCTCCACCAGCGCTGGGCCTACGACCCCTACGGCACCCGCGTCCTGGGCACCGTCACCACCGGCGCACCCTCAAGCACCCCCACCTACACCGGCGCCCGCTACGAGACCACCACCGGCAACCTCGACCTCCACGCCCGCCAGTACACCCCCGCCACCGGCCGCTTCAACAGCACAGACCCGGTGACCCGCAGCACCTCGCCCCCATGTGTCCCCGTACGCATACGCCGACAACGTACCCACCCTCCTGACCGACCCGAGCGGCCGTACCCCCGAAGACCCGAACGACAGCGTCGACGGCATCGGCGACGTGCTGGGCATTTTCGGTGACGCCTTCGTCGACGTCGTCAAGTCACCGTTCGTGTTCCTCGGTGACGCGCAGGACGCCTTCACCGGCGAGAACGGCGGCGCCGGCGCCTTCCTCGACAAGTACCTCCCCGTCCGCCCCGCCTACCGCCTCTACCGCGCCGAGTACATGCTCCGCCAACAAGGCTGCGACGCACTCGCCGACCTGTACGCGGAAGCCGCCGACGAACTCACCCAGCAAGTGGCCCTCGTCGGGGTCGGCGGCCTCAGCGGCTGGAGGCGACAAGCGGTCGAGCCCGAGACGTCGGCCCTGGGCGCCGAAGGGCTAACCTCACGCTTTCATGAAGCGGGCCGTCCGACGGGTGGTCAGGTAAGCGAAAAGTGCCTCTGACCAGCAAGAATGAGGATTGTCGAGGTCCTTGTTCCTGCTCCAGTCGGAGGCACTTCTCAGGTGAAGAAGAGTATCGGGTCATACCCGCGTGTCCGCACCGAGGGCGGCGGCCGGGCGGTGGTCTCGCAGGCCGGGGGTGTGCTGTTGGTCGAGACGGTCCGCAAGGCCGGTTTGGACACCGCGATATCGGCCGGGCTGGCGCCGTGGCGGAAGGCTCGGGCGGTGCACGATCCGGGCAAGATCCTGCTGGACGTGGCCTTGGCGGTCGCGCTGGGCGGGGACTGCCTCGCGGATGTCGCCATGCTGCGGGCCGAGCCGGCCGTGTTCGGTCCGGTGGCCTCCGACCCGACGGTCTCCCGCCTGATCGACACTCTTGCCGCGGCCGGGCCGAA